>JACCZV010000079.1 GCA_013695775.1 Chitinophagales bacterium
ATGGAGAAATGATTCAGGATATGCAGTAGGCAATTAATGGATTATTCAATTTTTTTCTTTCCAATGTAAAAATTAGCTGCTAAACCATAGCTGAATGCACTTGGACTTCTGTGAGTGTTATAATTAGAATTCGGCGCATCTCGTGTGGGTAAATATAGATTTGCTTGCGAATATATTCCTATTGAGAAATTATCCGTTAAAGAATAATTACTCTCATGATATAGCACAGCACCAACTTCTATACCGCCGTATCCAATTACAACACTTTCGTAAAAACCACCGGAATGCAATCCCGAAAAAGCAATATTGTCACTACGAAGTCTTACAGATAAACCTGATCCAACAGATGTCTTTAACTTATCCTTTGATGAAAACTGATATCCAAGTTTATAATTCCCTTCAATAAACACTTTGCTTTCAAGAAAACCTCCTGGTTCATAAGTAAGCAATTCATTTTTCCTTTCGAAATAGTATCCACTTATATCAGTTGAAAATTTTAAATTATTTGCAAATAGGTGCGAATATGATAAAGTAGGTTGTAGGCCATACCTATTCCACCAATCTGTATAGGCAACTTCTCCAAGCTTGAAAGAAATTACATTTGGTGATTGGGCAGATAAAAAGGAGCAATTAATTATATAAATAAATACTGCCAAAAAGGAACCTCGCATAAAATTCTGAATATCACAAATAAAAATTCGCAGTTATTAAACCACTGCGCATTCAAAAAATTGCTAAATATTTAATTTATCGCAGGTAGGAAGGAATAGTTTTTACTGTATTTCATCATCTGCTTCGTGAAATCGTCAGGGTATTCCAATTTCACATCTGTAATTTCACTCCCATTCATTACCGGAACCAATTTAGGTTGTATAAATCCTTTGTAAGGAGAAATATTCAGCTTCTGATAGCGCTCAAGCACTTCCTTATGAAGTGCAGGATCAACCCTTACACCGTAATTCTCCACAAGCGCGCTTCCGGCATTGTAATCTCCTTCAGACTTAATGCGCTGAACTTCACGAAGAAGTTGTCCAAAGAGATCGCGTAGCTTTTTGTAATCCCTGACAACAAAATATGTTTTCCCATCCTTTGTCACTTTCTCAATAACATTTTCTTTTATGCCCTTCTCATAACACCAGGCGGCAATCAGCTGCCTGTTGCGCATGTGCGCCTCCTCAAGCTGATGTTCATTTGCAGGAAGCCGTGTGAGCTGAACCATCATACCATTGTTGATATAACGATCATATTCTGATAGGCCTGCCTCCGCTGTTGGCATTACACCAATCTCAACCAGCTTGGGATCAATCATATAATATAAGGCAACAAGATCGGCCCGGGCCTCCTCTAATGTGTTTGCATAATTTTTTAAAGTTTCATTAAAGGTGCCAGTCCCCGGATTAATCTGGCCTGATGCATGGCCTATTACCTCATGCATATCAGTATGAAGATTATCGGTTATAGAGCCAAATTTTTTCAGCCGGGTTTTAATGGTATCGTTATAATAAAATTCCTCCACAACGCCACTGCTCTTTCCATCTTCAGCATAGGCCTTGGTTATGTTATTGATGGTGACAGATTTCGAACCATGCTGTTCACGGATCCATTCAGCATTTGGCAAGTTGATGCCGATCGCTGTTAAAGGTGCAAGATCACCTGCTTCTACTACCACGTTTATCACCTTTGCAGAGATACCTTTCACATTTTTCTTTTTATGCTCTGCGATCAGGGGCGAATTATCTTCAAACCACTGCGCCTTGCTGCTAATAGCATGAATGCGCTTGGTAGCCTCCATATCCTTTAGTGACACATATGCCTCCCATGATCCCTTATAACCGAGCGGATCGTGATATACTTCTATAAAGCCGTTAACGAAATCTACTACCGAGGTATCCTTCACCCATTCAATCGAATACTGATCAAACTTCCTCAGATCTCCGGTTTTATAATATTCAATAAGCAGGTTGATGACATTTTGCTGATGTGGGTTTTCTGCAACAGCCGACGCTTTTGTTAACCAGCTTACAATTTTTTCTATAGCAGGAGAATACATCCCTCCTACCTTCCAGGTTTTCTCCACCAAGGTGCCGTTCTCGCTCATTAGCTTTGTATTGAGCCCATACGAGGGCGGAGTCGCATCACCTTTTACAGCAAGATTTTTATAGAAGCTAGTTACCTGTTCCTGTGAAACATTTTCATATATATTCACAGCGCTGGTTTTGATCAGGTCTGAGGACTTATCAAGATTTACTTTTTTTGGAGCGACGTTGGGATCAAAGATCACAGGAGTTATCAATTGAGTAAATTCCTCAAATGATTTTCCGGTCAATGGGAGTTGATTGGGATCGCATTGCCTCACCTGCTGTGTGAACCATTCCTGCGAGAATTCGGGCATCATCTTATTATTTGAATATACATGGTGGATGCCATTCGAAAACCAGATTCGCTTGGTGTACACCATGAATTTTTTTCCCTCTTCAGAGGAAAGGTCTGTTTTGCCTGAGTTAATTATGGCTTCGAGGGTTTTTCTAACAATCAAATTATTTTTAAATCCCTGATCGTAGAAAATATCACGACCACAAAGCGCAGCCTCGTAGAGATAATATGCAAGCTGCTTCTGCTTTAATGTCAATTGATCGAATCCCGGCACTTCATAGCGGAGAATACGGAAATCGGCAAATTGTTCCGTATAATATTGAAAGTCGCTATCCGGCTTCTCACGGAATTCAGCAATATTTTTATCATTAGCAGTGCTGTTGCAGGAGTATTGTGAAGAACTTACGAAAGTCATAAGTATGATTGCGAAAAGAGGTTTAGTGGTCATTTATGAGTATTATTGTAGGTGCAAAGGTATTAAAACGAGGTTGCTACTGAGACTTTTCGATCACATTCGCGAGTATTTAGGTAGAATCAAATTATCAGATTCTATTTACATTTTGGCCTTACCCAAGTTAGAGAAGTAAGTTACGAGAAGTCTATAGAAGTTTTAAGGTCTATTTCTTCAAGCACGCCGCTGACAGCAAGACATTCTTCTACAACACCCTCAT
>JACCZV010000080.1 GCA_013695775.1 Chitinophagales bacterium
GTTGTGGGATTGTATGAGTTACGGCGTCACCATGCTATTTGAAGTTATAGATTCTCTTACGGGGTTGCAATGGATAAATCCTAACCTAGGCGGCATATCAGGATTATATAATAGCATTCAGTGCAAACCCACTCCACGTTATAATTTTCTCTATAATACCAATACCTCAAATAATGAGGACGTAGGGAAATTTCTTGATACGGTACCTGACGGAGACTATATTTTAATGATGTCTGTCAATGACGCCTATATACGCAACTGGGACAGTACGATGCTTGGGTATTTTAATGAGCTTGGGTTAACCCAGATAAATTCTATCACTGATATTGTTCCTTATGTAGCGTTTTTAAAAAAAAATGATCCAGATTATCCGGTGTACGAAGTTGTAGGCGACACTTTTACTTCAATCATAGATACAAATTTTTCAATCACCGGCAATTGGGATCGTGGTTTTATAGAATCACCTTTAATAGGACCTGCGGCATCATGGAATTCACTGCAATGGCATACCCATTCCCTCGAAGCGGGCTCCGACAGTATTTCGCTTCAACTGATTGGTGTGAATGAGAGTGGTGTTGAAACTGTGTTATCTATCAATGTATTGTCAGAAGATACCTCTTTAACCGGTTTAAGTGTAACGGAGTTTCCTTTCCTGAAATTGAGATTAAACACGATAGATACTTTATATCGTACGCCTGTCCAACTAGATTACTGGCGCATTAATTATCAGCCAGTTCCTGAAGCTGCGCTGAATCCTTCACTTCACTTCTCTTTCGATGACTCAGTAAATCAATTTTTACCTCTTTCGATTTCTATAGCTCTTGAAAATGTCACTCCATGGAACATGGACAGCATGCTGGTAAAATATCAAGTAACAGATGCAACAAACACAGCGCATACATATTCAAAAAAATATCAGCCTTTAGCAGGAGGTGATACCATCCATCTCACTTATAATTTCGAAACTGGAAGCGATGTGTATACAGGAGGAATAAACTATTTATATGTAGAAGCAAATCCTGATGATGATCAGCCCGAGCAGCATCACTTTAATAACCTTGGCATCATCAGCTATTATATAATTTCAGATGACGTGAACCCATTGCTTGATGTTACTTTCGATGGCATTCATATCATGGATGGTGATCTCGTTTCTGCGAAGCCCGATATTCACATGGTTCTTAAAGATGAAAGCAAATTTCTTCCATTGAACGATACCTCGCTATTTGACATTTATTTAATCTATCCGGATGGTTCGAAGCAGGTTGTAATTTTCGATAACGTTACCGCATTTTTCTATGCTGCCGACAGCGGAAATCTCGGTAAGGAGAATTCCGCTAGTGTAACTCTTAAAAAAGTTTTCAGCATTGATGGAACATATCAATTGGTGGTGCAGGGTTTCGATCGCAGTGGTAATGCCTCAGGTGATAATTATTATAAGATATCATTTGAAGTCATAAACAAGCCTATGATTTCTAATATTCTTAACTACCCTAATCCGTTTTCTACTTCTACAAGATTTGTGTTTACTCTTACGGGATCGGAGGTGCCGCAATTAATGAAGATTCAAATCATGACGATAACAGGTAAAATAGTTAAAGAAGTATTTATGAATGACCTTGGAAATATTCACATAGGAAATAACATTACTGGTTACAGCTGGGATGGTACGGATCAATTTGGAGATAAGCTTGCGAATGGTCTATATTTCTACCGTGTTACTGCATTATTGAATGGAAATGATATGGACCATTACGGAACTTCTTCCGATCAATATTTTAAGAAAGGAATTGGGAAAATGTATCTGATGCGGTAGAAAGATTCCAGAGCTTAGCCCCTCTCACCTGTTTATATCCTTCCTGTTAAGTTATCTTTACCTCGCTCCCCGGTGAGTAGTTTTTCAACAATCATCATGGCTAAAATTTCAATAAACATTAAGGAAGCGACTATTGAAAAACCTGAGCTGGTGGCTGGCATTGACCTGGGCACCACCAACTCATTGATTGCATTCATGAATCCAGCCACAGGGAGGGCGGAAACAGTGAAGGAGGACGGCAACAATGCTTTGATACCCTCCATTGTACATTTCGATTCATCAGGAAATGTTGTAGTTGGAACTGAAGCGAAACCATTCCTGATATCTGATCCGCAGAATACCCTATATTCTGTAAAGAGGCTAATGGGACGATCGTACCGGGATGTACAAAGCCTTGAGGGATATTTTGGGTACAAAATTATAGATGAAGACGCGGATCAGCTTGTTAAAATCAGGGTCAGAGATAAATTTTACACCCCTATTGAGCTATCATCTCAGATATTACTTGAGCTGAAGCAGCGTGCTGAAAGAGCAATGAATGCGGAGGTAAAAAAGGCTGTGATCACTGTACCTGCATACTTCAATGATTCGCAGCGCCAGGCCACCCGCGATGCAGGAAAGCTTGCTGGCCTTGAAGTCCTTCGTATCATTAACGAGCCTACTGCTGCCTCTCTTGCTTATGGGATCGGTCAGAATGCTACCGCGCCACAGACCATTGCCGTTTATGATTTGGGCGGTGGCACCTTTGATATTTCCATCCTCCTGATTCATCCCGATGGCGCCGGTGGAATATTCGAAGTGCTTGCCACGAATGGTGATACCTTTTTAGG
>JACCZV010000081.1 GCA_013695775.1 Chitinophagales bacterium
CCCCTGGCAAAAATCTCATTGACATTACAACGCCAATGACCTATTTAAGAAATGAAATTATAGCCAAAAAGGAAGAACGTGCTACGTCACTGAAGGTAAAGAAATTTGCCCCTGCTGGCCAAAGTACTCAACTTATTATCGGAGCAACGCCAGAAACAGATAAGGATATATTGTTCACTGCAAATCATTATTATAAGACTTATCAGATGAAGCGTGTCTATTATTCAGGTTATGTCCCGATAAGCTCTGACAATCGGCTGCCTGCAATTGGAACATGTGTGCCTATGCTGAGGGAAAATCGATTGTATCAGGCTGATTGGTTACTCCGTTTCTATGGTTTTTCAGTCAGTGAATTGTTTGACAATTCTACTTCAGACCTGGATTATGATATTGATCCTAAATTAAGTTGGGCTTTAAAAAATCTTCATCTTTTTCCAATAGATATTAATCGGGCTCCAAAAGAACTATTGTTACGCATTCCCGGTGTTGGTCAGAAATCAGTAAACAAAATTTTAATGACACGCCGTCATCAATCTATTTCCTTCGAAAACTTACAAAACTTGGGCATTGCTGCCAATCGCGCCAAATACTTTATTAACTGCCAGGGAAATAGTGAAACGAAAGATCGAGATGCTATGCAGTTGAAAACACTTATCCTGTCTAATACAACTAATAACATCTTAAAACAAACTACACCGCAGCTTTCTTTATTCTTATGAGACACATCTTAATTTATGATGGTACATACGAAGGATTCTTTTCAGCAGTATTTAAAATATATCAGGAAAAACTTGGAGAAGTTCTCATTACCAGGAAAAATGTTCACCTGCTATTTACCCACTCCAAAAGTATAGAAACGTGTACCCAACATGCTTCACGGGTCTATAATGCATTTCATAAAAAAGTGAGCAAGACCTCTCTTAACAATTTTTCGGCAGCATTTCTAAGCGAATTGGAGGGGATTGAAAATTCAATGTTGGATTTTATGCAATATGTTTTTTCCAATAAGTCACCTGTTGATACAAATTTTGCTAATGAACACATCCTTCGCATTGCTCAGGTTTCTAAGATGGTAAATCGTGAAAAGCACCGGATGGAAGCTTTTACCAGGTTTCAGCTTACAAAAGAAGCTATATATTTTGCAACCATTGAACCGGATTTTAATGTGCTGCCCCTTATTGCATCCCATTTCACCAGGCGTTATGCGGATCAGAAATGGATCATCTACGATGTGAAGCGTAAGTTCGGCTTGTATTATGATTTGTCAAAGACTGAAATTGTAGAAATAGATTTTTCCGATTTTGCAGGAGACGAAAATACAGCTAAGGAGATTTTTGATCCTTCAGAAGAGCAGTATCAGCAACTTTGGAAGATATACTTTAAGAATGTCAATATTCCTTCACGAAGAAATATGCGTCTTCACCTACGCCATGTTCCACGTCGTTATTGGAAATATTTGACAGAGAAGCAATAATTTATTTGAATGATGAAATATTTTGAGGCACATCTTCCGTCATTCGATTAATTCATTTTGTACACAGCCATAATCGTGATGCCCTGCACCTTTATTTCATAGATTTTTTTATCTGATGCATCAACCGGGCGCTCACTTCTATAATTTGTTATGTAGTAATCAAATTCACCTTGTTCCCGAACAATGTGAATTCTTTCCTGATCATGGTCACTCAACCAGATGAGATTCCATTCACAGGGATCAACTTTCCAATTAACATTAATATTTCCCTCAGGTACATATTTCACCAGAAACTCAAGTGCATTCCGATAAGATAATCCCCAATAGTCTTTCTCAAAATAATCCATTGCATACTTTCTTCCGATTGCATTAAAATATGCATATTGATATGGATGCGCGGTAAATAGGAATACCGTTGCATAAACAGCAGTAATTAAAAAAATTCCAGTTGAAATGAAACGTGTAACCCTCGACCCAATTCCTGCGGTGAAAAACATTAGGAACAACTTCTGCATTCCGAAAGTACCTATTAGCAGAAATGCGGGCATAATGAAGAATAAATGTCTTCCATCTTCATAATGATTTGAATGAAGCAAGACCACAGCTGCGATGGGTATCACAATCCAGAGAGTGATGATGAGCCAGGGTATAGAAGAGTGAAGTCTTTCTTTTATAAAAGCAAGTGCCAGAAAAGTTATACCAGCGAAAAAAAGATCCACCATCCAAGAGGAATAATTATAGCCATCCAAACAGGTATATAATACCAGGGCGTTTTCAATGAATGAATGGTTTCGCCCATAAAGAAAGTAGTGACATCATAAGGGTGATGGCTATATAGGGCCAGAGTCTTGATAAATTTACTAAGTGAATCGTGCCATAATGTGGGAAAGAAAATATAGACCGCAACAGGATACAATAACAGGAAGATCGCAATCATCCAAATTTCTTTTCGTTTCAATTGATTCGAAAAGACGCCAATGGTCATTCCAATGAAAAGTATGATCGGGAAGATCACCCCGGCTATACGCGTGGCTGTAAGAATTCCTGAAAATATCAGTATCCCTATCATTTTACTCCATGAAGGTCTCTTAAGCCATACAACAGTAAAGTATACAGACATAACAAATAAAAAAAGAAATGTCATATCTTTTGAATTATAGAAACACTGAGCAAAAAGACGTGGTGTTAATACAAACATGATACATGCAATAATTGCAAACCGATAATCATGAAAGAGTTGTAGTGCGAGATGATAAAAAAAGATCAACCCTACCCAGCAGAAAATGAAATTGGCAAGATGATGCATGCTATATGCGTCACGTTCATTATCTGGCTGCAACACCTTCTCAGGTAACGCCTCAAGCAATGCAACAAACGGATTTATGTAACAATTTTCATTTGCAAACAGGTCTGTGCTTTTTCCAAAAATATAATCATACGTTACCAATCCGAGACGCCTCTGCGTAGGGTCATCCCAAGACAAACCATAATCGCGGTGAATAGCAAGGCCAACAATAAGCAGTGCTGAAAAAAAAAGAATTGGGAGCCAGCGATCAGTTCGGTAATGTGGAACGCGGTGTAGCATAAATGACATTCAATGTAATTGTTTCTTTTGTAT
>JACCZV010000106.1 GCA_013695775.1 Chitinophagales bacterium
GGCAAGATCGCGGCGGACAGCAGGATATTTTGGAAGTAATGTAAAGCTAACATTATTGTTTGCCACATCCAATAGCGCTCCAGCGTCTATTTCGGCATAGTATAATTCATCTTTTAAATCGAACGTAGCTGCAATCGTCTCATTTAGTTTTCCAAAAGAAACAAGATCTGTTTTGCCAACCCGGTAAAGCAGCCCCTGAGACCATGTGTCCGATTCAAGAGGTAAGACGGTATAGCTCTTAACCCCTGATTTTTTCAAGATATTTTCAACTACAGCTTTCAGGTAATAAAAATCAACAGGCTGCTGATCCTGCATCCATGATTCATTATTCAAGGAGCCGCTAACTAACAAAGTAAGGCAGGTAGTTTCGTTGTAAGATGAATGTTGCCTTAAATAGGTTTTGCCAAATTCGAATAGCTTGAGATCGAATAATTTTCGGTTTTGATTGTATTGAACCACCTCTAAAGCAGAAAAGAGCATTGAAGCGCGAAGGGAATCTAATACAGTATTTGAAAAGCTTAGCAAACGCACAATAGCCTCTTTGGAATGTGGGAAAAACTGCTCCTGATATTTGCTGTTGGTTATGGAATTGTTGATCATTTCACGAAAACCCAACGAAGCGAGCAGACCAGCTACATCATCTAACAACATCTCTTTCCCTGCTCCCTTTAAGAAACTAAGGGAAGATCGCAAGGTGGTAGGAATGTGGATCTGATCGTAGCCATAAATGCGCAGTATCTCTTCCATCACATCCTCATTTCGTAAGATGTCGGTTTTAAATGTTGGGACGCCGACGACGATCTGATGTTCATCGGCTGAGATAATTGTGAATGAAAGAGACATTAGAATTTCTGCGACTACTTCCTTTGGTATTTCGATCCCGGAGATTCTGTTAAGTTTTTCCCATGACAGGGTAATGATTTTTTCGTCAGATTTCTTACCAACAATATCTACAAGCTCAGACGAAATTTTACCCCCGGCTAAATGCTGAATTAGCAGTGCTGCCCGTTTAAGTGCATAGATAGTTCCATTCGGGTCAGTTCCTTTTTCGAAATGCGCTGCAGCATCAGTTTTCAGATTATGACGGGTGGAAGTGCGCCTGATCCATTTAGGGTTCCAGCATGCTGACTCAAGGAAAATACGAGTTGTTGAAGCCTTTACACCTGAGCTTATTCCGCCATATATACCCGCTATGCCCATTGGTTTTACAGCACTGCAAACCATGAGATCATTGTTGCGAAGCTTCACCTCTTTGTCATCAAGTGTTTTGAAGATCGTTCCTTCGGGCATCGTCTTTACAACAATCTGACATCCCTCTACTTCATCAAAATCATAAGCATGCAGTGGCTGCCCACCTTCAAGCATCACGAAATTTGTAACATCGACAATGTTATTGATTGGCCGCAATCCTACGGATTTCAGTTTGTTGACGAGCCATTCAGGAGATTCACCAACGGTAATACCGGAGATCACCACTCCTGAAAAACGCGGACACGCTATGGCATCTTCTACCTGAACATTAATTTTTGCCGGTGATTCTTCAATTGAAAATTCGTCAACAGATGGCAACTTTAACTTAACCTCTAAATTTCCCTTTGCACGAAGCGATGCTATCAGGTCACGTGCTACGCCGATATGTGACATCGCATCTCCCCTGTTGGGAGTGAGGCCGATCTCAAGAATATCATCTGATCTAACCTTCATAAAATCCCTAGCCCACATTCCTATAGGTGCCTCATCGGGCAACACCATGATTCCCGAATGACTGCTGCTCAATCCTATCTCATCTTCGGCGCATATCATACCCTCTGATTCAACTCCCCTGATTTTTGACTTTTTTATTTTGAAGGGTTTGCCCTCAAAGGGGTGCAATAAGGTGCCTTGAAGAGCTACAATTACTTTTTGACCTGCCCTAACATTGGTTGCACCGCATACAATTTGCAGCTCGGTGACATCCCCTACATCAACCTTGGTAACCGATAATTTATCCGCATTAGGATGTTTCTCTGCAGACATCACCTTGCCGATCATAAGCCCTTCCAATTTACTCTGAGCTGTTTCATATGTAGAGATGTTCTCTACCTCAAGGCCCACATGGGTTAAAAGGTCAGCTGCTTCACTAGCTGGCAGGTTCATATCAATATAATCTTTCAACCAGTTATAGCTGATCTTCATGAGGCAATATGATTAGCGGATAAAATTAAAAGAAGTTAAAGGATTAGCCTTTAGCGGATACGGCAAATACAAAAATTAAGAATCGACCGGCATATAAATCCCTGCTTTATGATCTTTGCATGAAAGTAACTTACATGCAAATCAACCTTACTACTCCAGCCATCCTTTTCCCTACCGTCTCGTTGTTACTGATCGCTTACACGAACCGGTTTCTCTCAATGGCAACACTTATACGCGGTTTAAAAACGAAGTACCAGGATGAGCGGCGGCCTGACCTTCTCGCCCAGATAAGTAATCTGCGTATTCGAATCACACTCATCCGTAACATGCAGGCGTTCGGCATTGCATCGCTCTTTTTCACCACCTTGTCGATCTCTCTTATTTTTTTTGAGGAAGAGCAGTTAGGCAGCTATCTTTTTGGATTTGCGTTGTTGCTCATGCTCATCTCACTCGGGATTTCGTTTAGAGAAACCCTGATGTCGGGTGGGGCATTGAAGCTTGAGCTTAAAGAAATGGAATCGGAATTAGAAAAGGAGTAATCAAAATTGAAAATAAATAAGTGTTTAGCCGCCAATAAATCGACAGTCTGCAATTATAAGGGTTGCTCATGCCCCTTTTAATTTTCTATTTTTGCTTCAATGGAGAGGTGCCTGAGTGGCCGAAAGGGCCGGTTTGCTAAACCGTTATACCCTGCAAAGGGTATCGAGGGTTCGAATCCCTCCCTCTCCGCAGGATGAGATAATTGATTTTGGCCAGCTATCGTAGAGTTTGGATAATTTTCTCTTCCTTCGCAAAAATTTAATTAAGAATCGGGGTGTAGTACAGTTGGCAGTATGCCTGCTTTGGGAGCAGGAGGCCGCAGGTTCGAGTCCTGCCACCCCGACACTGAAATCAATGAATTATTATAATATTTTTAGAAGCGTGTGATGCTTGCACACCATTTCCACACCAAGTACGTATACATAATGCCCAGATATTCGAATTCTATTCCGCAATTGAAATGAAGTGGATTAATTCGGACATTTCATCGGTTCAATTAATAGGTACTACGAATAAGATCAGTTAGGTAATAATTTTGAGGTTTCAGAGCACAATTAATAATATTATCCTTTTTTTAGATTTACCGACTTGTCTTGCTAGTTTTTCTGAATAATGGAAGTCATTTGTTTTGAAGACGAATCCTTTTATTCTCTGATTGAACAAGTGGTTCAGCGCCTTAAGGAGAAGCACAATATCAAAGAAGACAGATGGATTTCAGCTCAAGAGGCTATGGATAAATTAAGGATAAAGAGTAAGACAACTCTTCAGCGGCTACAGGATGAAGGTAGAATCCGTTTTTCCCAACCAGACAAGAAGAACATACTGTATGACGTAGAATCTATCTATTAGAACCTTGAAAAACATGCAAAGGAACCCAATGCTTATAATTTTCTTGTAATATAGTTTGTTCATGGAATATAATTGAGTCTGTTGTGAGATTATTGAACTATAAGTCTTTTTATATGAGTAAACTCTTTCGTATGAATTTGTA
>JACCZV010000108.1 GCA_013695775.1 Chitinophagales bacterium
GCTTAATGTGCGTGTAAGCCAGACGAGAGGAAAAATTAATCCGAAAATATAATGCACACGATCGGGCTTGTAACTACAAAGTTCAAGTAAATCGCTCAAGATTTTCATAGTATAACGACGATAATGGCCCAGGAATACATCATGACCAGACCATAAGCTTTTGAATGCTGGAACGGTGATAAAAAAATGATTTTCTCCTTTAGCTTTTTCTTTAATAGCCTTCAGCATTGCCTGATCATCTTCTAAATGTTCGAGCACATCCATCATTACCACAATTCCATTTTCAACCTTATCAGGAAGATATCTCATTTTTTCGATGATCTGATTTTTTGTGGCTGCAGACTCTTCATTGGTATAACCGATATCCACGAGATAAATTTTAGCGATCATCTCAGGAACCTGCTGATATAATTCATACATGAAAAACCCGGAGCCCGAGCCTATGTCTATCATTGTTACAGGAAATTTTTTCTCCTTAAAGACTTCTTTCACAAAAGCAATCAAGGGGATCTTTTTTGCCTGATAATACCAGTGGGTTTTAGGATCTACACCGCTCTCTAATTCTTTAAGGTCCATTTATATTTAATTGAAAGCATTTAAATTGAATATATTTATTAAATGCTCAGGAATTAATCCTTTATTGCTGTACACGCTGCTGAAATTGCTTTACCACATCGAAATAACGTTGGGCAGTCTCCTGATCTCCTTTCTGCTGGTAAATCATTCCAAGATAATAGTAGGCTTGTGGATTGTCGGGATTAACCTGCAGAGATTGATTCAGGTATGCAATGGCAGATTCTGTCTGACCTGATTGGGCATAAGCAAGACCAAGCAAGCTCATTGTCTGAGCGTTTGCAGGAAAGATTCGAAGCGATTGTGAGAGCGATTGAATGGCATCTTTGATTTTATTTAGCTGCAGTTGTGCATTCCCCAGTCCAACCCACGCCTCCTCATTCAGCGGATCATATTTAGCTGCACGGGTGTATAATGAATCAGCTTTCATAAACTCCTTCTTTCCTATTGCGTCTGCTGCATAAAGGTCAGATTTATCTTTCCTTTCAACTACAATACTTAACGGAACATCATCTGCCATCACTTTATAAATAGTATGTGTATTTGGCCACGACTTATTCTTTAGCTGCGATTGATCTATAAAACGCGAATAAAAAATTCCATAGTCCCAATCTTTTTCTGCGCGTGAATAATAACGTACATATATTATTTTAAATTTATCTGTATCATTTCTAAAATAATATACTACTGGTTCCGCGCAATTGGTAGCTATGATCTGCTTCCTGCTGGCTTTGGATGTGGTACTATGATCTTTAAGCCATGCTGATGCTTCGCGTGTACTGTTCATCCAGTAATCCGTTTCATAGTTTCCATATGCTCCGTTGATGCCGCCAACAAGCTCATTAAAATAACAATATTCATTAGGATGATTTCTGATAGACCAGGAAAGCGGAAGCATGATGCCTGTAATCAGAACGATTGATATAGCAGCTCTGTACATTTTTTTGGAGAAAAGCTTATAGAGCAATTCATAAAATAACGCAGATAATACTGTGATAAATGGTACAATAAAAAGAAAATGACGCAAGCCGTCATAAAGCGGCGAATTTTTATAAACGGAGTAAGACCATGGAAATATTATGACAAAAAGAAGTAGAATCAGATGTTTGCGGTGAAAGTATTTCTTTAAAAAAAAAGCTCCAATCATCATTAGAACAGCTCCGGATAAGATTATTAGCGGAGTGGTAATTGAAATCCATTGAGGAATATAATTCCATGGAATCTCATTCGACATTATGTGTTTTCCTGAAAAGAGAATACGAATGTTGGTGGAAAAATTCTGCATTTCTTTAAGTGCTGTAAAGGGATTGCTGAACGGAGCGAGCAGGCCATAGGGCCAGAACAACATAGCTCCAAAATATCCTGCAGCTACCACAAGAAGAACATGCTTAACCATTCTTCCTCCAACTCCTACGTCATATTTTATTGAAGCCCTTAGTTCAGCATTAAATAAGTATTCTGTAAAAAGAAATACAATCAAAATCCCAATCAGCAACAAGCCACCTACGCGAATGCCGATGGTGGCGGCAATGCCTAATGAAGAATAAATCAAAGTTCGGAGGGAAGGTTTTGGTAGTTCTGAAATCCACTTATAGAATTGATAAATAGTAAATACATAGGCTGCTGCAAAGGGAATATCTTTAGGATTATTCATCGATTGCCCGAACAATTGCGGCGAAATGGCAAGAAATATTAATGCGATAAACCCGCTACGCCAGTTGCCGATGCGCGTGGCTATAAGTGCAGCAAAGACGATCATAATAAAACCGAATATTGCGTTAATAAGGTGGCGCATATCGTAGGGATCGAGCAGCCCGATGTAGCGGTTTGCTGCGGCACAAATCATATCGAAAAAACCACCATACAGATATAAATTTTTGTATTCAAGCGCAGAACGATCTTTACCTAAAGAGGTGAAAAAACTTAAAACTTTTTCTCCATATTCTTTTTGTACACGTTCATCACCAGTGATGCCAAAGTGAAAGCTTGATGCGGTCATTACGATAAAGAGGATAATAGCGCCAAAAAAAAATGCCATCCGGAAAATAGCGGCGTCTTTATAATCGACAGTATGAGAATTGTCCGTAGCCGTTCCCTTATTTCTTAAGATTGCAATAGGGTTTGTCACATAATATTCCCATTTCAGGCGCAGAGAGGCACCAAGCACGCTTAAAAACATTGGAAGCGAATCTCTAAGAGCAGAAATCTTGCTTCCTGACTGAGTTTCCCAATTCACTGGCAGATCCCTGACTAAAATCCCATTTTGTCGCGCTCTGTAAAGAAGCTCTACATCATGAGCCCAACCTGTAGATCGTTGTTTGCTAAATAGATCTTTTGCAATAACAGCGGGGTAGATCTTAAAGCCACACTGCGTGTCGCGGTGCCTTAGGGGTGTCAGCAGTCTTACACATAAATTAAAAAGCCTTCCAGTTAGGCGGCGTGACGGTTGCTCAGTGATCTTTGATTCGGGATGTTCGCGCGATGCGATCCAAATCTCACCTTCAGGGAATCTATTGTTATTAATCGAAAGCCATTTTTCTATTTGCGAAGGTCTTGAAGACATATCAGCATCCAGCGTGAGGATGTGTGACCCGGATGCCCCATCCACACCTGCCTTCAGGGCAAAGCCCTTTCCTTTGTTCTCAGGAAGATGAATCAATCTGAATTTACCGGATGCTTTTAGGTTTTGTAAAAACTCATTTGATTCAATAAGGCTTACACTGCGATCGGTGCTTCCATCATCAACCACTATTATTTCATAGTCAACGACAGATTTTTTTGTGAATTCCTGCAAACTTGAAATCATTTGTGGAATTCTTTTCTCTTCGTTATAGCAGGGGATCACCAACGATAATTTGCCGGATTCTTTTAATACTGTAGTACTTTTTTTTGATATTGCCATGAACCTATAGAACGTTGTTCTCAAACATCTGCAAATGGAAAATTAATAGAAAAGATTTATTGGTCGAATGCTTTGTTCTTTTCAATTAACATAGAAATCCTAAATTATTATACTTCATTTAATAATGTGGTTAGCCGTCAAGTGTGTCTTACGGCCTGATATTTTTTATTGCTTCAGACAACATTTCCTTAGTAACGGGAACCACCCCTGCATGTTCGCATACAAGTCCACCGGCAAGATTAGATAAGATGGCTGATTGTTCCAGGGATAATCCCGAGATCAGAGATAAAGTGGCAATTGCGATTACGGTATCCCCGGCACCGGAAACATCCGAAACATCGCGTTTGTGTGCAGACACGATCCCCTTTTTTTTCTTACCATGATAAAAGATTCCATGTTCTGAGAGTGTAATAAGCATGTGTTCATGAGGCAATCTTTTCTTCAAAAAGAGAGCGATATCAGAAAGTGCAGATTCTGAGAGATCCGTGAATTCGTTATTTAATCCATTTCGAAGCTCTCTTATATTAGGCTTGAACAGGGATACATTTTTATAAGAAAAGAAGTTGCTGTATTTAGGATCCACAGCGGTGAATATTTGTCTACGGCGGCAAGTGCCAATGATATGGTCAATCCCGCGAGGTGTTAAGACACCCTTGTTATAATCCTGAAAAATCAACGCGTGTGGTTTTTCTTTTATAATTGTAGCGTCTACAACTTTTATGAGTTGCTCTTCCGCTTTATTATCTAAATTCGAAAGAGTTTCCGAATCATACCGGATCATCTGATGGTTGCGGCTGATAATCCGGGTTTTCACTGTGGTGACTCTGTTGGTAGAGTGAATTAATCCCGCAATACTTATTTTGTGATTCTTTAGAATTCTAACCAAAGATTTTCCAGATTCATCTTTCCCGATAACAGAACAGAGCAGCGGAGTGGCTCCAAGTGTTTTTATATTTAAGGCTACGTTGGCGGCTCCGCCTGGTCGTTCCTCTTTTTGATCAATAGAGACAACAGGCACTGGTGCTTCGGGAGAAATACGATTGACATTTCCTGATAAATATGTGTCAACCATCACATCTCCAACAACAAGTATTTTTTGCATGGCAAATTCCTGCAACACACTTTCTATATCCAACGGTGCAGGAACTTTTGCCAAAATCTATCTTGTGAGTAGTATGAATTTCAATGCAGTTTCGCCACTGCCTCTTTCAATCTGTTTAAGGCTTCTGTGAGCCTCTCCTGAGATGCGGCATACGAAATCCGGATACAGTTTTCATCTCCAAAAGCCCTTCCTGTTACCAGAGTTACATGTGCATGATAGATGAGATAATTGCAAAGATCATCCGCATTCATAATTATTTGCTGGCCATCTGTTTTTCCGAATAACGAACTTACATCAGGAAAGACATAGAATGCACCTTCAGGATAGTTGGCTTTTATTCCCGGAATGTCCTTAAGCATCCTTAACACAAGATCGCGGCGCCGTTGGAATTCATTGCGCATCTTAACGGTCTCCGACTGATCTGAAGTAATTGCTGTTAAGGCAGCACGTTGTGAAATTGAGCAGGTGCCGGAGGTAATCTGTCCCTGCATTTTATCGCATGCCTTTGCGATCCAGAGGGGAGCACCAATGTATCCTACTCTCCACCCCGTCATGGCATATGCCTTTGAACAGCCATTCACCACAATCACACGACCCTTCAACGATTCAAACTGGGCAATGCTCTCATGCTTTCCAAGGAATGAAATGTGTTCATAAATTTCATCAGAGATAATAAATACTCCCGGATGCCGGGCAAGCACCTCTGCAAATGCTTCCAGCTCTGATTGAGAATAAACGGTTCCAGTAGGATTGCACGGTGATGAGAAACAGAAAATTTTTGTTCGGGGGGTAATTGCCTCTTCCAACTCCTCCGCCGTTATCTTAAAATTGTTGTCGACGGAGGAGGAGATTGCTGCCATAGATCCTTCGCCCAGCTTTATAATTTCGCGGTAGCTTACCCAATAAGGGCTTGGCAGCACCACCTCATCACCTGGATCAAGTAAAACCATCATCACATTCGCAATGGATTGCTTTGCACCAGTTGATACTATGATTTGTTCAGAGTTAAATTCAAGGTTGTTTTCTCTTTTAAATTTATCAGCGATTGCCTGACGCAGATCAAGGAACCCGGCTACCGGTGGATATTTTGTGAACCCATCATCTATGGCCTGTTTTGCTGCTTCGCAAATGTGCTTAGGTGTTTGAAAATCCGGTTCTCCGAGGCTTAAGTCAATAATATCAAATCCTTTGCTCCTTAATTCACGGCTTAGCTTTGCCATCTGCAGCGTCTCTGATTCAGCCAGACGGTCAATGCGGTGCGATAAAATTTCCATGCATCAGATTTGAATCGCCAAAAATAGAAAAATCCTTTAATGGGGTTCCCCGTCTTCGGCACTCAGCAAACGGCAATGTTTATATTTGTGCCCTGAAAAAACAGAACAAGGGTGATGAATAAATATGAGGATGCGTATCAGGTCAATTAATAGAATGGCGAGGTAGCTCAGGTGGTTAGAGCGTCGGATTCATAACCCGGAGGTCGAGGGTTCAATTCCCTCCCTCGCTACAATTAATAATGTGAGCTGCTGATCAGGAAAAATTGTTCTCTTATATCCATACTTCTGAGTTAATATATCTTAATGTCTGTATCTTTTCCAATTCCGGTTCAATAATGTCCTATATTCTATTACCATGGGAGTTACATTTCGGAGACAGGGAACGTTAACCATTACTAAAGTAGTCGGTTATTTAAATTGATATGATCATTTGAAATTAGCATCCATCAAAAAGCACTTCATCCAGCTTGAACTTTCAGAGGAAGAAGAGAAAATTTTCCTGCTGATAGCTGATTGCGCAGATGAATTGAAAGTAAAAGCATTTCTGGTAGGCGGATACATCAGAGACCAGCTTTTAAGGCGGAGCTCAAAAGATATTGATGTGGCTGTTGTAGGGAGTGGAATAAATCTGGCAGAAATAGTTGCGGAAAAAATCCATCCTCAACCTGCAGTTGCAATTTATAAAAACTTCGGAACGGCGTTATTGAAACACAAAGATTTCGAGATTGAGTTTGTAGGCACCCGAAAAGAATCTTACCAAAAAGATTCCCGTCATCCAATTATAGAAGATGGAACATTAGTAGACGATTTGATGCGCCGCGACTTTACCATAAATGCATTAGCAATTAGTTTGAATGAAGAGGACGGTGGTGCACTATATGATTTATTTGGTGGCATGGAGGATATTAAAAAAAAAATTATCCGCACACCACGTGATCCGGACATTACATTCTCTGATGATCCTCTTCGGATGATGCGTGCTATAAGGTTCGCCTCTCAACTTAATTTTAGAATAGATATAGAAACGTTTAAATCGATTGCCAAGAATAAAGAGCGGATCGGAATTATTTCGCAAGAGAGGATTTCGGAAGAATTGAATAAAATCCTTCTTTCTGAAAAACCATCCATAGGCTTCGACCTGTTGTTTAAATGCGGGCTTTTACAAATAATTTTTCCTGAGTTGCAACGACTGTACGGTGTAGAACAGGTAGACGGAAAAGGGCATAAAGACAATTTTTATCATACGTTGCAAGTGGTTGATAACATAGCTGAAAGGAGTGATGATCTGTGGCTCCGTTGGGCTGCTCTTCTGCATGACATTGCAAAGCCGGATACCAAACGGTTTGAAAAGGGCCATGGGTGGACATTCCACGGACATGAGGCAGTTGGTGCAAGAAAAGCGGAGACGATTTTTCGAAAGTTTCGGCTGCCACTGAATGAAAAAATGAAGTTTGTTTGCAAGATGGTATTACTTCACCTAAGGCCCATAAGCTTATCGAAAGAGGAGGTAACAGATTCTGCCATGCGGCGCCTGCTTTTTGATGCGGGCGACGACCTTGATGCACTGCTTAAGCTTTGTGAATCAGATATTACTTCAAAGAATGAGCATAAGGTGAAGCACTACCTGCGCAATTTTGAATTAGTGCGGGAGAAGCTTATGGAGGTAGAAGAAAAGGATAAAATACGCCACTGGCAGCCACCGATAACAGGCGATATGATCATTAAAATTTTCAATCGTCCTCCGGGAAAAGAAATAGGGATTATTAAGGATGCGGTACGTGAAGCAATTCTTGATGGTAAGATTTCAAATAGTTTTGAAGAAGCGTATAACTTTATGTTGGAAAGAGCAAAAGAGATGGGATGGGTGCCCGTGATAGAAAAATAGTTACGTTCCTTTGTTTCTCTCTGGCAGAATGGCTTACTTGCAATTTATATTGATTACAATTCAAGAACAGTGCTAACATGAACATTTACAAATTCCGGGTGAGCTACGAAGATGACGACAGCATCTTTAGGGATATTGAGATTAAGCCGTCACAGACAATAAATGATTTAGAATCCATAATCATTTCTTCTTATAATCTGCCGCCAAATGCGAATGGCAATTTCTATAAAAGCAATGACAACTGGCAGCGCGTGAAACAATTGGAAACCAATCCCGTCGTGCAGCAAAAAAAGGGGAAATCAAAAGCTAAAGCCAGTGCTGTAAAAATTCCTGTACTAGTTGCGTTTATTGATGATCCTCATCAGAAGCTTGTGTATGAATATAAGGGAACCCAGGAATTTACATTTCTAATTGAGCTTATTTCGTTAACAGGAGCTGAAAAAAGCAATATGATGTATCCTGCCAGTGTGAAGCAGCATGGCCCTTCACCATTTAAGAAAGAAGAGCTTGTAGCACACTTCAGCAAAGCCAGCGATGATGAGGAAGAAGAAGTACATGTTATCGATTCAGAAGAGGTAGATGTAGAAAGCATGACAATGGAGGGCGAGGAGGAGACTGAAGTGCAAACTGATGATTCTGAATCGGAGGCGGATGTTTTGTCCATAGCTGATGAAGCAGATGAAGCCGATGAAGCCGAAGTGGAGCCAGGGGAAGACGATGCAAATCTCGAAGATCTTACAGCAGAAGAATTTGATGAAGATTTTGCCCGGGATACAGAGGAAGATTTCCGTTGAATAAATATCCTAATTGAAAATATGCTTATGTGAAATTCCTGATTGCTGTAGCCGGACCCACCGCTATTGGGAAGACGAAGGTTAGCATTGCACTTGCCCGCTATTATAACAGCGAAATTATTTCTGCAGATGCGCGGCAACTATACCGCGAAATGAATATAGGAACTGCAAAACCTTTACATAATGAATTGAATTCCATTACTCACCATTTTATAAATCATTGCTCTATCCACCAGGCATATAGTGCGGGTGATTTTGAGAAAGAAGCATTGCTAAAAATCAATTATCTCTTTGAGTCGCATGATGTACTTGTTATTACCGGGGGTTCAGGGCTTTTTATGAGGGCTGTATTGCAGGGCCTTAATGAATTTCCCTCGGTGAATAAGCAGGTACAACATCGTTTAGATGACATTCTTAAATCCCAAGGGATCATTGCACTGCAGAACCTATTGCGCGATTATGATCCCAAATATTATGAAAGTGCAGACCTGAATAATCCCCGAAGATTACTACGTGCATTGTCTGTGAGCATTTCATCCGGAAAGCCGTATTCCAGCTTCAAAACCAATGATGTTCAGCCTAGAAATTTTCAGGTAATTAAAATTGGATTGTATTTGGATCGCAACATCCTTTACCACAGGATAAACAACCGGGTAGACCAGATGATGCAGGATGGCTTTCTTCAGGAAGCTCAGAATTTAAAACCTTTTGCACATCTGAACGCGTTGCAGACAGTAGGATACCAGGAGTTGTTTGATCATCTGGATGGAAAGCTAACCTTACCTGAAGCGGTTAATCTTATAAAGCAGCACAGCCGCAATTATGCAAAAAGGCAGTTGACATGGCTAAGGAAAGAGAAGGACATCACCTGGTTTCACCCTGATCAAATACAGGAGATGATTGTTTTCGTTGAAGAATCAAGATTGAAAGGTAAAATAATCGAGGGTTCAATGACTCATTAAGCTATGACCCATTTGTTAATGGTCTCAAATCTGTATTGTACTTTCTATTAATCTATATACCTATCAATGAGATCCATAGGAATTCTCGCAGATACTCATGGTTTCCTTGACCCCTCACTGTTCAATTATTTCAGAGATTGTGATGAACTGTGGCACGCAGGTGATTTTGGAAAGGGCATTGCAGAGGCACTTGCAGCATTCAAACCCTTAAAGGGAGTTTTTGGAAATATTGATGGATCAGATGTGCGCAGCGTTTTTAAAAAAGATATGGTCTTTAGTTGCGAGGGCGTAAATATCTTCATGACCCATATCGGAGGATATCCTGGCCATTATGATGCACGCGTGAAATCATTGCTTCAATCGTTGAAACCACAGATTTTTATAACCGGCCATTCGCATATTATTAAGATCATGCGTGACCCTAAGTTGAATGATCTCCTTCACATCAATCCTGGCGCTGCCGGCAAGGTAGGATTTCACATAATGCGAACAGTAGTCCGGTTGAAGATTGACGGAAAGAGGATCTTTGATGTTGAAGTGATTGAGCTTGGTAAAAAAAGTGCGGTTATAAAAAAATAGATTCCTAAGGATCTGCTTCCCGATAGGATTAGAATCTGAAGCGCACCTCTGCCTTAACCTCAGATTTTTTATCTCCTGCAATTTCATCAAGACCGCTGCTGATGGTATCTATGTTCGTATAATATGTTTGCGCATAACGAAGCCAAACATCAATTGCACGACTTATGCTGTATCGTCCAATTATATAAAAGCGCATTCCCCTATTGGAGAACGCAGGAACGGAATAGGCATAGAGAACATCTGTTTCAAAGGCATAAATGCGCGCGGCATATGAGTCCGCATCAAAAAGACAAATTCTACCTGTAATATCTAATGGAGATCCCATTTTATTATAGATCACATCCTGGTAGGTGAGAAAGCCATTTTCAGTAGGAAATTCTTCTTCATTATAGAAAACCCATTCTACGCGGCTTCGTAACGTAACTGATGAAGTGGCTTTAAATGTCAGGTTTAACCTGAGATTTTGTTTATGAATGGCTGACAAGTAATCTATTGGTGTATCATTTAAAGAAGAATTCTGTTGTTTTTTCTCGTCTTTCCATCTTCCATAAATCTCCAATATCTTATTCGGTTTATAAGTGAGTTGAATCAGAAGATCAGTTCCGTTGGAAGGAGCATCTACCTGGAAATCTATCCATGGTTTGTGAAAAAAGTCTGCGTAAGCTGACATCTCCCACCCTTTCAGTGGTCTTATCACGAGGCCGCTATAGATACCACTTTCATTGTCGTTGGTACTCGACTCCCCAAAAGCATTGGCATAAAGAGAATGATAATCTCTTTCATAATTCCTGTAAATCATTGCAAGATCAACACGTGGATCAAGACTTATCAGCATGCCGGAGATTATAGCTTTGCCGCCCCTTTCATCCATTGCTGCTTCACCAAATAAATTGAAATTGCGGTACTGCCAGTCATAATGTGCACCAATGGTGGTTAATTGGTTACCAGAAAATTTAAATGCGTTGTAAGGTTGAAGAGAGGATTCAACCGCGGCTCCAAATTTCGTATGAATCGCTGTAACGCCTAATGTTAAGGACTGTATCCTAAAGTCCGCATTGGCTCCGGCTACAATTTGGTTGATGACATTTTTATCTGCTATTTCTGATTCTGTACGATGGAATCCATCTCCACCTACAGAGCTTACAAAAATGTTTTCTCCAACAGTGTCTGTAGCGGTGATGTTTCCATCAATTTTCTTCAGGGATGAAAATGCCGTGAACGAAACATTTTTACTGCCAATCACCACAGCACCACCACGGAAGTAGTTATATTCATCGGTTGAAGTATAAGGACGCACCGTTCTGCCACCATACTTCATATTCATCACCATTGAGCTCTTGCTCACTCCAAACCCAGAGGCAACAAGCAATCCCTGTCCGAATTTCAATTCGTAATCACCCAGCGCCAGTGCCTTCAGGAATTTAGAACCACGATAATAGATATGGAAAGAATAGAAATCAAATCCCTGTTTTTGCGAACCTGAAAAAAATTCTTCTCCCGCATCTTTTTGTGCGGTAATTCCATAACTGAATTTTGTGGAATACTGATAGCGAAATCTTGAGTACAGAGATAAGGGGCTTCCCAGGTATCGTGTTGTTGAAGATGAGGCGGAATCTGTGGGGCTGAAACCTTTCTGTTCTTCAAGAAGCCTTTGGCCGCGTAATAAAATAGTATAGTCTCCATCGAGAAACAGGTCACGTGATGTTACCCTGACATCTGAAATATCAGAGTTTACTTTTATGTAAGGCAAAACGGCTTTGATTGCAGCAACATCTAAATATGGAACAGCCTGCAATTCATAGATAGAAGAAAATTTTCCCAGTGTTTCGCGATAGGATAATATTGCATTGATCTGAACATCTGTAAGCAGATCCAATTCCTGCAACGGCTTAAAATCCTCTGCCTCGGCATTGTTTATGTTGACTGGATGAGTGAGTAGGGATTTATCAAGATCTATTAGGTTTTCATAATCGCCGCTGCTGTTTTCATTCTCTTCTACCAATTGCTCTATGTAATCTTCTTTCTTCTCCTCTTCATCAGGTGGTAATGTTTGGGCAGAAAGCAACGATAGAAATGATGAGCCGAATAGATATAGGTAAATAAAAATTTTGGAAACAGCAGCCCAACGAAGTTTGAAATTAATGTATGTAACAATGTTGCTATTAGACTGATGTGAACGATCTTTTGAAACTGTCAGACTGTTTCTAAGTATAGGCTTCACTTCGTGCATATCATTTTTTTCTGGCGAAGAGGTAGCTTACAGAGATTTGTGGCGAAGCCCCGAGCAAAGCATGATAACGGGTACTGGCATCAATCTTCAGTTGTTTTATGTTGATTCCTATTCCAAAAGAATAAACTGATGGATTCGTTTCAATGCCGGCACGTAGGTGTAAGGCATCAACGACTCTATATTCCAAACCCAAACATAACTGTGCCGGATCCTGGATATTTTTTTTGGTTTCTACTGCAAGTAAAACTTTATTGCCGGGCATAAATGACAACCCAAGTCTGATGGTCGTGGGTATTTTTTCATCGGCAAAACCAGTGTTTACACGGACAGGGTTAAACACATGAACACCGGTAGAAATTTTATCATTTATTTTCATCATCAGCCCAGCCTCGAAAGTAAATGCTGAGGCATTTCCATATTCAGATATAGAAGTTCCGAGGTAATCTAATTGAATTCCTGCAGCTATCTTTTCAGTGAACAACCTTGAGTAGGCAAGGCCAATCTTTTTTTCATTATAAAGATCGAAGCCATAATAATTGGCGCTAAAACCAAAGACCCCGGATTTGGTAGGGAAAATAATTCCTGCTGCATTGTAGCTGAGTTCCTTAAGCAGGAATCTTCTTTCCGAATATAAACCAATAGAAATTTCATTTATATAGGCCAGCGCCGCCTGGTTGTTAAATACTGAGAACGGATCTGAAAGAGTGATGCTCGCATTCCCCAGAGCATTCGAGCGGGCACCTATAGAATGCGGTTCATTTCCCGCAAAACAAGCGAAGGACAAAAAATGGGACAGGCAAAATAATATCGGTATATATTTCTTCATTGATAAGGTCAATATCAAATATAATGATTTGCTATGAAAGCAGAAACATTAGAAGGATATTCATAGATATACCGGGTAAAAGATTAATTTTCAAGCTCAAAATTGGAAGCTGATATCTTCAAAATAAACCATGTAGCTGAGCTCTAACTTTATTTACTACATCCCCTAAGTTTTCCGGATTCTCTTCGAAGTTGCACTTGTCAATATCAATGATCAGCAACTTGCCTTCATTATAATTATTCACCCAGTTTTCATAATATTCATTCAATCTGCGGAGGTAATCGAGCCTAAGATTGTCTTCATATTCGCGACCACGCTTTTGTATTTGTCCTACCAGGGCAGAGATGGAGCCCCTAATATATATCAGGAGGTCAGGAGGCTTTATAAGCGCACTGATGGTCTTGAAAAGCGCGCTGTAGTTTTCAAAATCTCTTTTCGTCATCAATCCCATTGCATGAAGATTTGGCGCGAAAATCTGTGCATCTTCATAAATGGTGCGGTCCTGGATCACCGTTTTTTCACCCTGCTGAATGCGGATGATCTGGCTGAAGCGGGTGTTTAGAAAATATATCTGAAGGTTGAAAGACCAGCGCGGCATGTTCTCATAAAAATCATAGAGATATGGATTGTTGTCTACGTCCTCATAGTGAGGTTCCCAGTTAAAGTGCTTTGCAAGCAAAGTGGTAAGCGTAGTTTTTCCTGCGCCAATATTACCGGCTACCGCGATGTGCTTCACATTTGCAACTTTCAAATCTTTCTTCGCCATCAGGGTTATTTAAAATTCATTTCGAAATATACTGTAATTGCTGATACTGCAAGCGATGTCCGAAATTTTCGAATATTATATGCGGTTCTAATTCTTGCTAATTAAGATGGGAGGATTTCAGCATTAACTTGTTGCTCATCTTGAATTGAGTGCGGTGATGTATCATTAAAACTTTTTGATCCCGATAATTTTTCGCACTTCATTCACTGTTATCGCCGCACTTTCTTTGGCCTTTTCTGCTCCGTGAGAGACTATGGTATGGAGCAGCTCGGTGTCTGCAAAAAATTTTTTTATCTGTTGCTGAATAGGTGCTATAAACCTAATCATATCTTCTGCAAGCTGTTTTTTCATGTCTCCATATCTGATGGTGCAATTGTTATAGGAACTTTCAAAATGTTCAACTGTATCGGAGTCGGAGACAAGCTTCATAAGAGTAAAAATGTTTGCAATCGATTCTGATTTTGGCTGGTTTGGCTCAACGGGGCCGGTGTCTGTTACGGCCCGCATCACCTTTTTCCTTATTGCTTCGGGTTCATCCACTAAAAAAATTGTGTTTCCTTCAGCCGCCGATTTTCCCATTTTTCCAGAGCCATCTAATCCCGGAACTTTAATAAGTTCTTCTGAAAAATTGAATGCCTCGGGTTCCGGAAAATAATTCACTCCATATAAATGATTGAAGCGATTCACGAAGTTGCGTGTCATCTCGAGGTGTTGCTGCTGGTCTTTGCCTACGGGAACTTTATGTGCCCTATGAATGATGATATCCGCCGCCATAAGAACAGGGTAAGTGAGGAGCCCTGCATTCACATTATCAGGGTGCATGCGTATTTTATCCTTGAACGAGGTGCTTCGTTCCAGCTCACCAACATACGCGAGCATGTTTAATAAGAGATATAATTCCGCCGTTTCCGGAACATCACTTTGTATGTATAAGGTGCATTTTTCCGGGTCTATGCCACAGGCAAGGTATTCAGCAAGCACCTGTCGCACAGAGGTGTTGAGGTCGGCAGGATTGGGATGAGTGGTGAGAGAATGATAATCTGCGACAAAAAAAAATGAGTTATAATCCTGCTGCATTTTTATGAAATTTCGAACCGCGCCGAAATAGTTTCCCAGGTGCAGGTTTCCTGTCGGGCGAATGCCACTGACCACAGTGTCCATATGCGGCAAAGTAAAAAAAATTAATTTTGGCGCTGTGAAAAAAATCATGCATACGCTGAAGGTACTGTGGGCGTGGTGGTATTTTTTCGTTTTTACACTTATATTTCTAATCCTCTATCCGGCTTTTGCAATTTTATTATCAAAAGAAAGATGGTGGAAATACGCCAACAGGCTGCGTATCATGTGGGGTTACATGCTCTTCTTTTTTACCGGAATCATTCCACGCATAACTTATCAGAGCAAATTAAGCCGTCACGGTGCGTACATTTTCTGCTCAAATCATTTTTCATATTTCGATATACCCATGTCTGCGATGGCGGCAAAACGGAATTGGCGCTACATGGCGAAGGAAGAACTGGACTCAATACCAATACTGAACATTTTCTTTCGAACGATTGACATACCTGTGAACAGAGAGAACGCAAGAGAATCATTTAAATCGGTTCAGGAGGCGAGTGAGAGCCTCAAGAAAGGGATGAACATAGTTGTATATCCCGAAGGAAGGATAGGGCCAAATCCTCCTGAAATGGTACGGTTTAAAAATGGCCCTTTTAAGATGGCCATAGAGCAACAGGTACCCATAGTGCCCGTTACAATGGCCGATAACTGGAAGATATTATTTGTGGATGGCTGGAGAATTTATGGCCGCCCGGGTTTAGTGCGAGTGTTTGTACATTCGCCCATCGAGACCACGGGGATGACTCTCGATAATGTGGATGAATTGAAAGAACAGGTATTTCAGGTGATTGATCATCAATTGCGGCTAACAAATAACTTTCTATTATGACCTTGTTGAAGCAGGTGATTGCCTCATCAGGTGCTCATGCGGACAGATCTGAGGCCAACATGGCCGGAATTATTTCCCTGGATAACATAACTAAAACTTATATTCTGGAAAAAGTGATTATTCCTGCATTAAAGAATATTAGTCTGACCATAAAGAAAAATGAATATGTGGCCTTGATGGGGCCATCCGGTTCGGGTAAGTCAACATTGATGAACATACTGGGTGCTTTAGACACTCCGAGCAGTGGCAAATATTTTCTTAATGGCACTGATGTAAGCAGCATGACAGATAATGAGCTTGCAGTAATTAGAAATAAGGAGATTGGTTTTGTTTTTCAAACGTTTAACCTGATGCCCCGTATGAATGCATTAGAGAACGTTGCTTTGCCCCTGATATATGCGGGACACAATAAGGCAGGCCGAAATCAACGGGCAAAGGAGGTGCTAAAGGCGGTGGGGTTGGAGGAACGGATGGATCACAAGCCAAATGAGCTCTCAGGAGGGCAGAAACAACGTGTAGCAATCGCCCGCGCCTTGGTGAATCACCCTTCCATAATATTAGCAGACGAGCCAACAGGTAATCTGGATAGTAAGACCTCCATTGAAATCATGGGCATCTTCGGTAAAATTCATCGTGAAGGCAATACCGTGATTATTGTAACTCATGAAGAAGACATCTCCCACTTCGCTCACCGCATCGTGCGGCTCAAGGACGGTGAAGTAGCCTCAGATGTTATCAATGAAAATAGGGCGACGCTGGCTTAAGGGTGGGAATGCTCAGAGACCGCGCTGTTGGTATGTTAGGCATCTTTGTGAAATTGTTTTGAATCCCCTTCGACATGCTTTGAGGCCCTTCGGCATATGTTCAGCCACGGCGGGGTGGTATGCCTGGATTCATGTGAAATGGCCTAAAAACCCTCTTTTTTAATTTCATTATCTTTGTAATTAATTAATTTTTAATTTTTTAATTTGTTTTACAATGAACACAGGAAAAGTAAAGTTTTACAACAAATCGAAAGGATTTGGTTTCATCATTCAGGATGAAACAAACGAGGAAATTTTTGTTCATGCAACGGGTTTGATAAACGAGATCCGTGAAAACGACAAAGTTTCATTCGACGTCTCGGAAGGGAAAAAAGGTTTAAATGCCGTAAATGTGAAATTGATATCATAGTAGTAAAGCCTTTTTATAAATGCCTTCATGCATCTTGTGGAAGGCATTTTTTTTTGGATGCATTCAATCTGCGCAGTAAGTAATATCCAAGAGGATTCTAAATTATAATGTATTGGAGTTAATCTATACCCCAGTCAATGGGATTTTGCTTCTGTCGCTTCAGAATTTCATTTGTTTTTGAAAAGTGCTTACAGCCAAAGAACTTATCTGCGGAAAAGGGAGATGGATGCGCCGCCTTTAATACATGATGTCTGCCCGTATCTATCAGCGCTTCTTTTTCCTGTGCAAATCTGCCCCAGAGCAAAAAAACTATCCCTGATCTTTGAGTGGATATACTGTTAATCACCGCGTTGGTAAATTTCTCCCAACCGATATTATGATGTGAAGCCGCATTTTTAGCACGAACGGTAAGCAAAGCATTCAGAAGCATAACACCTTGATGTGCCCAGGCCGTAAGATTCCCCGACTTCGGTATGGGTAAGTGGAGATCGTTGTGGATCTCTTTGAAAATATTAGCAAGCGAAGGGGGTGGAGTTATTCCATCGGGAACGGAGAAAGAGAGCCCGTGTGCCTGACCGGGGCCATGATATGGATCCTGCCCCAAAATAACTACTTTAACCTTATCAAAAGGGGTTAGATTAAATGCATTAAAAATGAATGGGCCTGGTGGGTAGATCACATGGCCGGCTGCTTTTTCATTCTGCAGATACTTCTTGATTTCTGAAAAATAGGGTTGCTGGAATTCATCCATAAGCACTTTTTTCCAGCTATCCTCTATCTGAATTTGTGGCTCTTTCACATACTTGCTTTACCGATAAAGGTAATGGTCGCCCTCCTTTTTATTTATCTTTGCGACCCTTAGCTGCATTGGCCAGTTTAGCATGTAAATTTTGAGATGAATAGAAGAGATAACAGAATTTTAATAGACGAATTTTTATTCATGG
>JACCZV010000158.1 GCA_013695775.1 Chitinophagales bacterium
CCCCTACATCAGTCGTCTTCAATAAGGTACCCGCGAACCCACAAGCAAATCCTGTAACGGAATCAATGAAATGAACAGCACGTAAAGCATTTGTAGTTCCTGAAATTTTCGTAACCCAGGTAAGACCACCATCTGTTGTTTTCAATATAATGGCATCCCCCAGTCCCAGCAGTGGTTCACCTACCACAATTCCTGTGTATCCATTTATAAAATAAGGAGATCGAAGTGTATTGTCTACACCACTGTTCAAAAGGGTCCACTGTGAAAAGGTGGCAGAGCTTATAAGTAATGCTGAAAAGAAAAGGTAAAATTTCTTCATTTGGTTTTATTTGATATGAAAATATTTGGTTGAGCTAAGGTATAAAGTTTCCGCGTTACGTTAAGAATAGTCATTACGTATAACAGTTATTCTCGCATCGTAACATGCTAATGGTAAATATCCAAAAAAACGCCTTCCCATCTATTTCTGGAAAGGCGTTTGTGTAAGCGAAGCATCAGGCGAAACTTTCAGCCAGATCTTCGGCTGTAACTGTTTCCACTTTCTTCTCTGCCTTCTCACGGGGTAAAATACCATGGCGGCGGAATCGCACCTTCATCGCATACGCAATCAAATACATACAGGGCACGAGTATCAGTGTAAGGAAAGTCGCAAAAGACAGCCCAAAAATTATCGTCCATGAAAGTGGCCCCCAGAAGGCTACATTGTCTCCTCCAAAGTATATTTTAGGATTCAAAGTAGTGAAGAAGGAAATAAAGTCGATGTTAAAGCCGACTGCAAGCGGAACCAAGCCGAGCATTGTTGCGCCTGCGGTGAGCACTACAGGAATCATACGAGTTTTTCCGGCCATAATAATAGCATCCCTGGTCTTCAGGCCCCGTGCTTTTAATTCGTCGGCGAACTCGACAAGCAAAATTCCGTTTCTAACTACAATACCCGCAAGACCAACAATGCCAATACCTGTCATGATAATGGATATTTTCATATTGAAGATGGCGAACCCAAGCAGCACTCCTATAATGCTGAATATGATCTCTGACAAGATGATGAGCGGCTTGGAGAATGAATTGAACAATGTTACCAGGATGAGAAAGATGAGACAAAGGGAAATTATCAAAGCAGAAGAGAGAAAGGCGGCAGTTTCCTCCTCTTCTTCCGACTGACCCGTTTGAGCTACAGAAACAGTGTCAGAACGTTTGAAATTATTGATGGCATCTCCGATAGCCGCATTCACCGTATTTGGAGTGAAACCGGTAAGCACATTGGAAGTGAGGGTAATTTGACGCTTCAGATTTTTCCGGGTCACGGAACCAATAGAATTGTCATAAGAGACATTGGCTACAGCCGAAAGAGGTATCTGCCTCACCTGGCCCGAATTCATATCCCGATAGGTGATTTTCAAATTCATGAGCCCATCAATGTTTTCCCTCTGTGCCTTTTTAAATCGTATCATGATGGGAAATTCATCTTCATATTCACGGAATTTCGAAGCTTCCAATCCAAACACTGCCGTTCTTATAGCGTCGCCAACAGTTTTGGTAGAAACACCCTCTCGGCGGGCCCGCTCACGATCTACGTTCACGAGAATCTCTGGACTACTTACATCTACATCTGATTTTAGATTTTCTATGCCGGGAATTTGAAGGGAATCCAGATAATGCTTCAACTCATCTGCTGTGGCAATAAGCCCGTCAAAATCATCTCCCGCAACTTCTATGTTTATGGCTTTACCTACAGGGGGACCATTTTGTTCCTGGTCTACTGCAATCTCTACCCCGGGCATATCTTTCACGGCGCTGCGTATTTTATCAAGGTATGCGCGGGTGTTCTGACCATCCCTATATTTATATTCTTTAAAAGCAACGGTCACCTTCCCTCTGTTGGGATAGGGATTGCCGCCCCCGAATTGATTTTCATCTGCCCCAATCGCTACATTCGAAATCACGGCGTCCACAATGGGATTATCTTTGCCTACAATGTCAAATACCCTATCCTCTATAATTTTTGTTACAGAATCTGTCACACGGACATCAGTGCCTACAGGCAGCTTAGAGTATACATAGATGAAGTTAGGATCGCCCTGGGGAAAAAATTCTACCTGGGGAGCTCTCAAAGCAATGGCGATGATTGAGATGAAGAAAAGCACAACAGTTCCGGCAAGCATCCAGTAGGGGCGTCGTTTTATCAATGACCAGGTAAGCATCTTCCCGTAGCTGTTCTGAAATTTTGGAATTCCACGTTCCTGGAAGCGATTTACCAAACCCGTCAACACATATTTATTGAGCAGTACCACAAGCAAAAGGAAAATGGTAAAATTTCCCAAGCCTATATTATTTGTCACATAAAAAATAAGGGCGAAAAAAAGAAACAACCCAATGGTGATGTACCATTTCCGCTGCGACTTTTTTCTAAACCCATTCTCCGGTTCCTGAACCTTTCTTTTCATAAACTGCACTGCAAACACCGGGTTGATGATGTAAGCAACCACAAGCGAGGCAAGTAAGGTGAGAATTAGAGTTATGGGCAGATAAAACATAAACTCACCGATGATGCCAGGCCAGAAAGCCAGGGGTATGAAGGGCGACAATGTAGTAAGCGTTCCAGCCAATACAGGAAGAAACACCTCACCTGCGGCATACTTGGAGGCCATTTTTATCGGCAGCTTCGTTTTATTGTAAATTCTCCAGGTGTTTTCTATCACCACTATTGCATCATCCACCACAATGCCAAGGGCGAACAACAGCGAGAATAAAACGATCATGTTCAGGTTGAAATTAATGGCTGGCATCACAAGGAATGCAAGGAATATAGAGAGGGGAACAGAGAGTGCAACAAATATTGCATTCGTTGTGCCCATAAAAAACATAAGGATAAGAGTGACGAGAATAAACCCGATAACGATAGAGTTGATGAGGTCGGTGAGGGTATTTCGCGTCTGAGTTGACTGATCACCTGTTATCGAAATTTTCAGTTGGTTAGGCAGCCGGTTTTCATCCTGCATGCTGGCTATCAGCTTATGTACCTTATCAGAGGTTGCAATCATGTTTTCGCCGGCACGCTTTATCACATTCAGAGTGATCACATTTTTTTCATCGAGGCGGGCAAAAGATTCCTTTTCCTTATAGCCATCTGCTACAGTAGCAATATCTTTTAAATAAATGGGAGAGCCGTCAGCATTCTGTATTACTATATTTCCTATTTCATCAACCTTACTGAATTCGCCGGAAACTTTAAGGCTGCGTTTCATCCCTGACATAGGAATTTGGCCACCGGAGGTGATCAGGTTTTCACTGGTGATAGCCATATATACATCTCCTGCAGTGATCTTGGCGATATCCATCTTATACATGTCGAGATCCACTTGTATTTCTCTTTCTGGTGCTCCAATAAGATCTACACGTGTAACGGCAGATATCTCTTCAATCTCATCCTTCATGTCATCGGCGTACACTTTCAGCTTAGACAATTCGATGTCACCATACATGTTGATGTTCATCATCGGGAACTCGGAGAAGTTGATATCCTGAACCACGGGCTCACCATAGATAGAGATATCCTGGGGGAGATCACGCTTGGCTTTGTCAACAGCGTCTTTTACTTTCTGCTTGGCATCTGTTACATCTATACCAGTATTGAATTCGACTACGATGCTTGAATAATCCTGCACCGAATTACTCGTCACCTTTTTTATACCTGAGATAGATTTTATCTGTTTCTCCATATGGCGGGTAACAAGGTTTTCCATATCTGTAGGAGAGGTACCAGGGTAGTAAGTGGCCACAAAAATTGTTGGAATCACTATATCCGGAAAGGTCTCTTTAGGCAACGTATTATACGCTGAAATGCCGAGGAGCATCACTATAATGGTGAATATGAAAATGCTCGTTTTGTTATCAATGGCCCAACTAGTGGGTTTGAATTCTTTGGGGATGTGCTTGTTCATAACCGAGTAGTTAAAATGCTATTGGAGACAGGTAAGCGGTAAGCTGATAGTGCAATCATGATTTGTCTATTGCTTCACAGATGCTTGGGAATTATCGATAATAAGTGGTTGTCCGTTACCTAAATCCTGGTAACCTGTAGTGATCAGTTCATCTCCTGGATTCAATCCGGATAATACCTCTATACGGTCACCATAAGAGGAACCAGCAGTGATCACCGCTTTCTCAGCTACCATCTTGTTTCCAGCCTGCTTTGCCAGAAAGACAAATTTCCCCTCTTCAGAATTTTGAACAATATTAATGGGTACTGAGATGGAATTATCTTTTGAGTAATCACGAATCTTCAGCACAGCAACCATGTTTGGATGGAAGTACTTCTGTTCATCCGATCCGAGTCGTATATCAACCTGAAAGGAACGTGAAGCCTGATCAATTACCTGGCTAATAGCCGTTACCTTTTTAATTACTTCTTTATTGGCATCAGGAAATGTAATCGTTACCTCATCGCCTACCTTTATTGTACCTGCATAATTCTCAGCAATGTCTGCCACCACCTTCATGCTGCTTAGGTTTACCACACGAAAGGAGGGATATCCCGGAGAAGCAGCTTCCCCTAACTTTGCCATCACCTCATCTACCGTTCCGTTGATGGGCGACTTTATTTTTGACAATTCATACTGCTGTTGTAAAACATTCAGTTGCTTCTCCAGCGATTCTTTTTGATTCTTTGACTGCAGATATTGCACCTCTGTGCCAATGCTCTGATCCCACAAGGACTTTTGCTTTTCGTATAAGAGATTAGCCAGCTCCAAATTCTTTTTTAATGCCTCAATACCAGCCATAGAAGTTGCAGCATCCATAGTAGCAAGCACCTGACCCTTCCTCACTCGTTGGCCTTTCGAAACGAGTATGTTGGTAATGGTGCCCGGAAGCTGTGCCATCACTCCTACGTTTTGATCGGCTTCAACACGTCCCTGCACCTCAATAAAATGCTCAAAAAGTGAGGGCTGCAGGGCAGAAACTGCTACTAACTTTGGTTTTTCCGTTACCCCGGCGGTGTCGGAAGCTGCAATCTGCGTTTCCAGCTTTCGGATCTCTTCACCAATCTCTTTTTGTTGTTTCTTTAGTTGATCAAGCTGTGCCTTCGGATCCTTTGTTTGCCCTTGCTGGCACGAAACGAAAAATGATACAACAGCGATTATTAAGAGTAACTTTTTCATAGAAATTATTTGTTCAATGTTATGTATTCAGAAAAATTTTCAATTATTGTAAAGGTTGCCGAAGGCCTTTTGAAGATCAATTTTAGCAATCCAGGCGTCATAGAGTGCGGAGAGGTAATTCGTCTCCGCATCTTTCAATGAGCCCTCTGCATCTGTTACTTCAAGGCTGGAGCCTACCCCCAGTTCAAATTTTTTCCTTGAAATCTCCACAACTTCTTTCGCAAGATCGAGGTTGCTTTTCTGGGATGAAAGCCGTGAGATCGCATTTTGCAGATTTGCCTGTGCAGAAGATACCTGCAGGTTGATGGCATTGCGGAAGTTTTCAATGTTGTTTTCACTTTTCTGAAGGCTAAGTC
>JACCZV010000176.1 GCA_013695775.1 Chitinophagales bacterium
GTCTTGTGCTCTTATCAAAGCATCCTTCACTACTTCTATTGATGGTTTAGGGATAAGTTTCTCAATAGAATCCATTGCATTGTCAAGGAGAACCCCAGAGGGTGTTCCATCAACAAGCATTACTTCACCACCTACAATTTTAGTATGATGATCAATGCCCGCAAGATCAAGGGTTTTCTGATTTACAATACAAGCATGCCCATCTATCCGTTTAAGAAATACGGGCCTATCTGGGAAGAGGACATCCAGCTCCGTTTTGTTTGGAAAGTTTTTTTTCTCCCAGTCATTCTGATCCCACCCGCTTCCGATGATCCATCCATCATTATGAGCAATTGCATAAGCTGAGACAGAATCAATTACCTGGTTCCATGACTTGGTTCCGACTAAATCAACCTGTGAAAGATTCATTCCATATCCGTAAAAGTGACAATGGGCATCTATAAAACCAGGAAAGACAGTTTTCCCTTTCAGATCAGTTCTCTCTTTTACGTCGTAAGCTCTTAACAAAATTTCTTCATCACCTACGGCAACTATCATCCCATCATGCACCAGCATAGCTTCGGCAACCGTGCTGTCTTTATCAACTGTATAAATCCTTCCATTATAAAATAAGCTATCCACAAAATGTTTGTTTTGGCACGAAAACAATGTAGCCATCAGGAGATGCCAGAATAAAAGGTGTTTCATTTAGAAAAGCAAAATACAAACTTCCCTTGCATCAGATTTAGATGGAGTAATTCAGAAATATCTTCAGAGGTAGGTTGAATGAAAAGTCAAAATAAATGCCTAAGGATTAGATATAAAGCTTCATCTAAAGACCATGATTCTCAAGCTAATATTTTTTCTATTTATCATGCAATATGCAAATGATTGTAACTTGACCCTTGAATGGAAAAGAGTACTATAAAGGAAAAAGAGAATCAGAGAATTACCGTAAGCATTCTAATACCGTTACTGTTTGTTTGTCTGTTGTGGCTCACATATTTCGTTGAATATGCTTCAGGAAAAGATTTTTCCATTCTGGGAATTTTGCCACGAACCATTTCGGGTTTACCGGGCATCGTGTTCACACCTTTTTTACATGGCAGCTTTAGTCACCTGATATCGAACTCCGTCCCTTTACTTGTTCTTGGCTTTGGATTAATATATTTCTACAGGAACATTGCCTATAAAATTTTTCTCCTGATCTGGGTAATAGATGGATTGGGAGTATGGCTGCTTGGGAGAGAGGCCTATCATATTGGTGCAAGCGGATTGGTGTATGGTATGACAAGTTTCTTAATTTTCAGTGGCGTACTTAGAAAGAATCGCCACCTGCTTGCACTTGCAATGGTTATCATATTTGTTTATGGAAGCCTGGTGTGGGGCATGTTTCCCTATATTCCCGATGTTTCCTGGGAGGCGCATCTCTTCGGATTTCTAGCGGGTGTATATTTCTCCGTTCATTATTTACTTGACGGCCCGCCCAATGATCCTGTGCCGGAATGGATGAATGAGGATGAAGAAGAGATGGCTGAAAATGATGAGAATAATGCCATTGATGTGCAGCAGAACGAGGAAAAATTTAGTCAGCAAAAAGATATTAATGTTCAGTATACTTATATCCCAACTAAAACCAACCAATGACAAAGAGTGGATTAATTGGATTGCTTTTTCACTGTTAAGTAAGGCATTCCTGAATAAAAAAGAATCTTACTTTTGCGCCGCATAGAAAAAATCTGGTGATTATTTAATCCATATTGATGAATTCATTTGCCTGGCTGATACCATTTCTGCCTCTAACCGGATTTTTAATTAATGGGCTGGGCTTTCGTAAACTATCTAAAGGAATTGTTAGTATCGTAGGCTGTGGTTCAGTATTGCTATCTTTTTGCATTGTAGCAGGAATATTCATTCAATCTTTATCTGAACCAGTCTATCAGCGTATCGATCTTTACGATTGGATGTCGGTTGGCAGCTTTAATATATCATTTTCATTTCTCATCGATCCACTCTCGATTATCATGATGCTTATTATTACAGGGGTGGGTTTTCTGATCCATATATATTCAGCGGGTTATATGAAGGATGATGAGGGCTATGGAAAATTCTTTGCTTATATGAACTTATTCATATTTTTCATGCTCCTGCTTGTAATGGGATCCAGCTATATCATCATGTTCATTGGCTGGGAGGGGGTGGGGCTATGCTCATATCTACTGATTGGTTTTTGGTGGAAAAATCAAGAGTTCACCACCTCAGCCAACAAGGCATTTATTATGAATCGTATAGGTGACCTGGGCTTTATTCTTGGCATTTTTTTAATGTTCATCACATTTGGGTCGTCAGACTTTGATAAAGTTTTTCAAGGAGCATTCTCTTTACAGACAAATGATGTTGTAATCATCTCGATTACCCTTCTGTTATTGATTGGCGCCATAGGAAAAAGTGCGCAAATACCACTATTTACCTGGCTTCCGGACGCCATGGCCGGTCCCACTCCTGTAAGTGCTTTGATTCATGCCGCTACCATGGTTACTGCAGGAATTTACATGGTTGTGCGGTCGAACATATTGTATTCTCTTGCGCCCTTTTCTCTTACTGTGATTTCTGTGGTGGGAACCTCCACGGCATTGTTTGCAGCGTTAATAGCACTCACTCAAAATGATATAAAAAAGGTGCTTGCCTATTCTACCATAAGCCAGTTGGGGTATATGTTTGCGGCATTAGGCTCCTCTGCCTATGAATCGGGTATCTTTCATGTAATGACTCATGCTTTTTTTAAAGCCCTGCTATTTCTCGGTGCCGGAAGTGTAATTCATTCTATGGGCGGGGAGCAGAATATCCGAAAGATGGGGAGCTTGCGCAAAGCAATGCCAGTTACGGCATTTACATTTTTAATTGGAACTCTTGCAATATCCGGGTTTCCTCCCTTTTCTGGTTTTTTTTCTAAAGACGCTATACTTTCTGCAGCATATTCCTATTCAACAATTGTATTTACAATACTCTGTATAACTTCTGTATTGACAGCTGCATATATGTATAGGCTATACTTCATGGTTTTTTGGGGACGTTTTCGGGGGTCGCCTCACCAACAGGAACATCTGCACGAGTCAGCGACGGTGATTACTGTTCCACTCATCATGCTTGCAGCGCTGGCAGCCTTTTCAGGCTTTCTGGGCTTGCCTCATAATATTTCAAATACTAATTTGCTATCCGAATATCTCGCCCCGGTTTTTGTTGGGAATTCCCGAATCATGGAACATTCTGAATCTTCATCTTTCGAATGGATGCTTGCAATATTTTCCCTAATTATTCTATCTGCAATTTTATGGCTAGCCTACAAGCGTTATAACAGAGAGAATGTTGCAGTTTCATTGAACGAAGCAGTCCTTCCTTTACCTTACAAGTTATCATACCATAAATTTTATATTGATGAGGTGTACAACACTATAATATTAAAACCAATCAAAAGTCTTGGTGTATTCCTGAGTAATAAAATTGAGAAATATGTAATTGATGGATCAGTGAATGGAGTTGGAGATATCGCCCTATTTGTAAGCTCACAGTTAAGAAAAATACAAACAGGAAATATTGGGTTGTATGTGCTTTTAATGGTAGGTGGAATAATTTTGATATTGATTTATGGACTATCTAACCAGGGTGCCTTCTGATGATGGCACTTCTGGTTCTTATAAGCCCACTCATATTCCTGGTGGCAGTGTTACTATTCCCAGCTAATAAAAGCAGGCAAATTGCATTGGCTGGCGGTTTTACAGAACTGATACTGGTAGTTATTATATCTGTTCAGTTTCACCGTCAACTATTTGCAAACCTGTCCTTTGATATTCCATGGGTTGAATCACTCGGAATTCATTTTAATATCGGGGTAGATGGTATTTCTCTCATATTGGTTTTGCTCACCGGCATTTTATATCCATTCATTGTAGCAGCAACGTCAAACAATCAGTTAAAAAATCCGCGCGCTTTTTATTCATTGATGTTATTAATGCAATTCGCCTTGATGGGTGTTTTTATAGCCCGTGATGCTTTTCTGTTTTATCTATTTTATGAATTGACTTTGATTCCGGTTTA
>JACCZV010000181.1 GCA_013695775.1 Chitinophagales bacterium
ACATTTATGCAGCTTGTAAATGTTACAGTTGCTAATAATAGAAGAAAGGATGGTGGTGAAATTTATGGAAGTGGAATAAAGATCGAATCTGAAGGTTATTTGATTTGCTTTAATTCAATATTCTGGAATCCAAACATCAATGGCGATGTAGTTGTTTCAGATGAAGCCTATGCGGGTTTTGATTATTGTGATATTCGAGATGGTTACACCGGTACAGGAAATATTAATGCTGACCCGTTGTTTGTTTCAGATACTGATTTCCATCTTATACCGAACTCACCTTGCATTGGTATAGGAAACCTGGCTGATGCACCAACTTTTGATATCGAAAATTCACCACGGCCGTTGCCTTCCGGTACTAATCCTGACCTGGGTTGCTATGAAATGGACATTGCAGTAATGCAGGAATTTGAAATAATAGCTTGGGACGTTTATTTTTACCCCAACCCTGCCACCGACTATATCACCATTCCCACCGAACCAAATGAAGCAGCCAAAATCGAAATCCATGATGCCTTTGGCAGGTTGGTGATGCAATCTACTTTACATCTCAACCAAAACACCCTACCAGTTGCAGAGTTACTCGCCGGGTTCTACTTTTTAACTATTGATTCTAAGGGAAAAAGAGTGGCCGGGAGGTTTGTGAAGATGTAGGGAAGGAAAAAGATTGAATAAAGCATTTTCATTGCTAATTGTACCTTATTTGTACCTCCACACACTGCTCAATTACGCAAACCCTTTGCTGATATATGTTTCAGAACGTTAGTTACTTTTTGTATTGGAAGATAACTTCTACAAAACAGCTTATACAATAAACTATTACCAACCCCATAAATACACATTAAAGAATAAACCTGATAGCAGCCAATTCTTTGCCTACTTGCTGCACCCCTTTCAAAATGCGCTGGGTTTGCATAGACGAAGGTTTTTTAATGCCTTTGATGTATTGAGCCAAAAGGCTTTGGTTCATGCCTATTCTTTCCGAAAGAGCCTTTGCATTAATAACTTTGTAGAACTCAAAGAACTGCGGCAAGTCCAAACTTATTTTAAGTTCGTTTTCTGCAATGGTTTTACCCTGTTTTTCAAAATAAAGGTTAAGGGCTTCCAGTATATTGGTTTTAAGTTCTTCTAAAGAATTGCCAACAGTATAAACAGGATATTTTTCTGCATAAGCAGAATAACCCGTTTTAGTTTTTTCAACTATCATTTGAATTTTCATAATACGCAACTGTTATTTAATACCTGCATCTTTTTTAATTTTCTTTTCCAGCCCTTTACCTACTTCATGGCTGCCATGATAGGGGCAAATAATTTGACCTTTTTTTATAGCATGTTCCATTATCAAGTGGCTCCCTGTTTGCCTTACTACAAAGCAGCCGTCCATCGCTACAATACTCACTGGTTTTAAACACTGATAGCTTTACTTTTTGTATCGGAAAGTAATCAAAAAATAACAATTACTCTTTATCCTTACTTATCCCATACTCCTTGCATTACTTCTCCCAAACCTCGCAACAAAGCACGGCTCTTGCGGAGGCACTTCAGATGATTAGGCAAAAAGCTGGTTTATGAAAGAAGTGGAGTCGAGTTCTTCTTTCCATCGCGCCCCTCCAATAAAAAAGCCCCGCGGAATTCCACGAGGCTGTATTCATTTCATTATAAAGATTATTTCTTTTTCTTCTTCTTGTCCTTTACATCATATTGCTTGCCTGCGGGGAAATCATTTCCTGCCGGGCTACCGACGCGAATCATAGCACACCGGAAGCCTATGGTTGCCACAGCAAGGTTTTCATCCATAAACCGCCTTACACCTGGTGCGAGATAATATGCACGGTCGGCCCAGGAGCCTCCTTTATAAACTCTCGCCTTGTTGTCAATGAGTGAGCTGACAGAATAGTTATAATCAACACCGGAAAGTGAATCGCCATCGAGGAAGTTGATCACATCGCTGCGGCGATAATTCAGGCGGTTCGCACTCTCACTTTCAGAGACAGGTATCTTGATGAGCCGCCCTAATGAATCTTTATCTACATGATAACCTTCCTCATCAAGACTGTCTTTCATAAATACATTTCCACGATAGGGATTAAAGTCACTTGCATCATAAAAAGTATAGGGCCTGTAAACATCGCTTACCCATTCGCTCACATTGCCCGCCATGTTATATAACCCATAATCGTTTGGCAGAAATGAAGTTACCGGAGCAGTGATGTCGGCATTGTCGTTCAAGCCGCCCGCTACTCCCATCAGGTCTCCATTTCCCCGTTTAAAGTTGGCGAGAAAATCACCCTGCCAGCCACCATGTTTCGGATCACGGAGCTGATCGCGGTTCCACGGATATATCTTACGGTCGGTATAAAGTTCCTCATCTTTATAGGGGTTGTTTCCTACAAGGGCCAGAGCTGCATATTCCCATTCCGCTTCCGTAGGAAGACGATATTCAGGCAATAGAATCCCATCTTCCATGCTCACCTTGCGCTCCCCGGTACCGTTGGGGTTCAGGTCTTTCAGATTCTTTTTTATAGCTCCCTCATATTGCCCTACAAGGTAGGCACGTGTATTAAAGTTGTCCTCGTCTATCTGGCTGGGATTTTTTTCCAGTATGCCTTCACGAACCATGAGCATTTCATTTACCCTGTCTGTTCTCCAGGCACAATAGTCGTTTGCTTGTACCCAGCTTATCCCAACCACGGGATAATTGTTATATGCGGGGTGTCGGAAGTAGTATTCAACATAAGGTTCATTGTAAGCCAATTCATCGCGCCATACGAGGCTATCAGGCAACGCACGCTGCACCACTTCAGGGAAGTCAGCGCCGAATGTGCGGTTTAGCCAATAGAGGTATTCGCGATAGTGTACGTTTGCAACCTCAGTCTCATCCATATAAAAGGAGGCTATGGTCACCTTCTTTGGAATGTTGTCGTAATCGTAGGTAACATTTTGCTCTGTGTTCCCCATCACAAAAGAGCCACCCTCTACAAGGACTAAACCCGGACCTGTCTCCTGTCCGTCAAAGTCGTGAACTTCGAAACCGCCCCATTTGCTGTCATTGTAATTCCAGCCTGTGGTAGTAGACTTATCTCTTTTGCATGATGCGAAAGAAAAAATCAGGGCTGTAGCTGAAATCATCAGCATGCCTTTAGAAATGTGGGTCCGCTTCAGCATGGATTGATTATGATTATGTGAAGAGTTAGGTGAACGCAAATTTAATTTAATTATTTCAGAATCCTCAATGCCATTGTAATTCTCTTGTGAGAAGTAATACTGCTAAAGCATCTGTTTCAGAATTAAGAAATAGAGATTGTAGCGAACTTAGCAGATAAGCATGGTTAAACGGAGATGAATTCACAATTATTGCAGATTCGGACGTTTCAAACAAAGAAGCAGAATTTAAAAAATTTCCGGACAATCCATAAATCGCTTTGTGTTGCGCTTGTGCTGAATCTTTTCCGAATCATGGAAATTAAAAACTAATGATAATTCATGGGTTCCGCCGCTGCTTTGCAGATCTGAAACAGGAGCATCGAAGCTGTAACCAAACTTAAAAATTCCGCGCTGCAATCCACCCATAAGTATAAAGGCATCATTGTTTTGAAAGGCTGACCTGAAGTAAAGGCCCCCATAAAAAACCCCAATTCCTAAAATGGCACCCGCATTTAGCTGTTTGAATGCCGCCTGCTGTACAAATAACATGTTGGGAGAAAAATAAATTGCAGTGTTGGCAGCCTTCTTTGAGTGAAGCTCAATACCTATATTTCCGCTCAGCCTCAAGGGAAGTGGACTCGTCTGCGAGCTTATGAAGGATTCATTGGGAGAGGTCACATGCTTCACGGAGATACCAGCGTAAAAGTTACGCGTAAAGAATAAGACTCCCCCTCCTACGTCAAACATTCCCTTTGTTTGCTTATCAGGAAAGTCAACCGAAATTCCAGGGATAATTATCCCGTTGTCAGGATTTATATTATCAGAAAAGATTAATTGTGCTGCATCAATACGTTTTTGTGCAAAGCAAACTTGTGCCGCGGCTTTGAGTCCGAAATCCCGGCTTACATTAAGCTGATAGGAATAAATTCCGGATATGCTATTCGAAGTTAATAACCCATCTGCCTGCCGGTCTGATGACAGCAGCAACCCGATGCCTCCATTTAAGACTTCAAAATTTTGATCGTAAGAGGCCGCAAATGTGGTGTAAGCAGTACCCAGGCCCGCCCACTGATTTCGGTATATTGCTGTAAAACGAGGACCCTCACCCACCCCGGCAAAGGCAGGATTGGTATAAAGAGGTGAATTAAAAAACTGGCTGAATTCGGGATCCTGACCTGAAGCCCATCGTGCTCCAATACAGCAAAAAATAAAGATTAATATTGCTTTTCGTGGAACCAAAATGTCTTTCAGAGCTTTATTGTAATTTTAAAATTACAGCTAAAAATAATTTCATACGAGTTGCGTTAAAGCAGGAATTTCAAAATCATTTTCCCACATAAAAATTGTTTTACTGTTAATATGAGAAAATTTTGCCTCAGCTCTCTGCTCCTATCTATAACTTTTTCTATTCAGGCCCAGCTTGTTTCGCCGCTTAAAACGCTGATCTGGTCAGATACATTGCAGCAATTCGAATTTTCAGATTACAAACTGCATGATGCTTTATATTTTAAGGGAGCTGCTTTTGATGATGCATCCTATGGATATTTTCCCTATTTCTTTGAGTCAATTGAAATGCCTTTTCCGGGAACCGCTAACATCATTCTTTCTGATGAGGTATATCAGCCTGTGGCCCTAAAAAGAGGAATGCTTCCCACTGATGTTTTTAAGGTTCTGCAAAACACACCGCTAATTAAAATTGGATATGGTGTTGAAACCAAAAAACCTTACGCCCAGATTTCCATTGTGCCTTTGAGGAAGAATGCCAATACGGGGTTGGTTGAAAAGCTGGTTTCATTCCGGTACAATCTGACGGTTATTCCTTCCGCTGAAAACACCATAAGGGGTACTGATAATTATGCTCTTCATTCAGTTTTATCCTCGGGTAACTGGTATAAGATCTCTGTTACCCGGGATGGCATCCATAAAATAGATAAAACATTCTTAGATGGTCTCGGCATTAGCACCTCGTCTATTGATCCTCATAACATTCGCGTATATGGAAATGGCGGAGGCATGCTGCCGGAGGCCAATGCAATTTTCAGACATGATGATTTGGTAGAAAACCCTATTAAGGTCGTTGGGGAGGAAGATGGCAGGTTCGATGCTGGCGATTATATTTTATTCTATGGCCAAGGTCCTGACCGATGGGCTTACGATTCTGCCTCAGCAAAATTTTACCATATAAACAATCTTTACTCTAAAGAAGCATATTATTTTATAACAACAGATCTGGGGCCTGGAAAAAGAGTTGTAGACCAGCAATCATCCGTACAACCGGTTAATCAGCAAGTGACTGTTTTTAATGACTATGCTTTTCATGAACAGAACCTGGACAATTTCCTTACCAGCGGCCGTGAATGGTATGGTGAAACTTTTGAGTTTGAAACCTCTCAGTCCTTTCCTTTCTCATTTACGAACATTGTTACCACGACACCAGTAAAGGTTACTGCCACAGTGGCTTCCAAAAGCATTTACAGCTCGAATTACTTTAGTATGTATGCTGCTGGTCAGGCCATGGTTGTAAATGAAAGTATTCCCGCCATCTGCGCAGTTTATACCTGTCCTGTTGCAAACGCTAAAAAGCTTGAAGGTCAGTTTACAGCCACCTCCGGATCATTTGATGTGCAATTAGATTATACCAAACTTGCCCAGGATGCCGTTGGCTGGCTTGATTATATAGAGGTGAATGTTTCACGAAACCTTTCCTGGACAGGTTCACAGATGAATTTCAGAAACTCATTTACACTTGCACCTGCTAATATTTCTCAATTCAACGTAAGCAACACCAACAGTTCTCTGATGATTTGGGATGTAACGCATCCGACCAACCCGCAGAACCAGTTGACGACCTTTAATGGCAGCGAATCTCAATTTGCCATAGCAACCGATACGTTGCGTGAGTTTGTGATTTTTGCCAACAATGAGGGATATACTCCAGGGGCAATAGGCATGATCCCGAACC
>JACCZV010000196.1 GCA_013695775.1 Chitinophagales bacterium
GGTTCGGCGTGACAGATAAATATCTGGGTTTAAGATTAGATATGAGTGGCGATAATCATTACGGTTGGGCCCGTCTTGATGTATCTGATGATGGAAAGACATTAACTGTGAAGGACTATGCTTATGAAGCTACTGCAGAAACAGAAATAGCTGCTGGAGCCACAGGTACTATAGGAATTAACTCACCTGCTGAAAACGCCATAAACGTTTTCACTATGGAACACCAAATTTACGTTCAGTTGAATAAAGGTTTCAATGGGCTGATTACAGTTTCAAACCTGGTCGGTCAGCAAATTAAAGCAGCTGAAATTACAGGTTCAATGACTACCATGAACCTGAACGACCAGCCGGCTGGAGTTTATCTTGTTACTGTAGATCAGGATGGAGCACTCTTCACAAAAAAAGTAACGCTTCTGTAAATAATCCATTACAATTTTTAGTCAGCCACTAAGGATTATTTTGTCTGTAAAGAAGTCAGAATAAAAAACGACCCGTCCTGCTTTCGCAAGGACGGGTCGTTCTGATTTTAGATACGTGTTGCAACTCTGCAAGCACATTGTTTTAGTAATCCATTCCACCCATTCCGCCCGGAGGCATTGCTGAGGCTTTCTCTTCTTTAGGCTTCTCTACAATAACACACTCTGTAGTAAGCAGCATGGAAGCAATAGAAACTGCATTTTCAAGAGCAACACGGGTTACTTTCGTAGGATCGATTACTCCTGCAGCCAACATGTTTTCATAAACCTCTGTGCGGGCATTAAAGCCAAAGTCGGCGCTTCCTTCTTTTACTTTCTGCACCACAATGCTTCCTTCCATCCCCGCATTGGCTGCTATCTGACGAAGGGGCTCTTCGAGTGAACGACGAACGATCTGAATTCCAGTTTCCTCATCATCGTTTTCAGAACTTAAATCTACCAGCGCATCGAGTGCGCGGATGTAGGCTACTCCGCCACCCGGAACAATTCCCTCCTCTACAGCAGCACGTGTAGCATGCAAGGCGTCATCAACGCGGGCTTTCTTTTCCTTCATCTCCACCTCTGAGGCGGCACCAACATACAATACTGCTACACCGCCGCTTAACTTAGCAAGACGTTCCTGCAGCTTCTCCTTATCGTAATCGCTGGTAGTAGTTTCTATCTGAGCTTTGATCTGATTTACGCGACCAGTAATATCTTCTTTTTTACCGGCACCGTTTACGATTGTAGTATTGTCTTTGTCAACTACAATCTTCTCTGCTTTACCAAGATAGTTTATAGTCGCGCTTTCAAGCTTATAACCCTGTTCTTCACTGATGACTATTCCACCTGTAAGAACGGCAATATCCTGAAGCATCTCTTTTCTGCGATCGCCGAATCCGGGAGCTTTAACAGCTGTCACCTTCAAGGTGCCGCGGATCTTGTTAACCACCAATGTGGCAAGGGCTTCTCCCTCCAGGTCCTCTGCAATAATCAGTAAGGGTGCGCCACCCTGAGCTACCTTTTCCAGAATGGGCAGTAAATCCTTCATGGAGCTGATCTTCTTATCATAAATAAGGATATAAGGACGCTCCAAATCCGCTTCCATCTTATCGGGATTCGTAACGAAGTAAGGTGAAAGGTAACCACGGTCAAACTGCATTCCTTCTACAATTTCAACTGTGGTTTCTGTTCCTTTTGCCTCTTCAACTGTAATAACCCCCTCTTTCTGCACTTTCAACATTGCCTGAGATATCAGCTTACCAATCTCACTGTCATTATTGGCAGAGATGGTGGCAACCTGTTCAATCATTTTATTGTCGTCGCCAACATTTTGTGATTGTGATTTCAGGTTTTTGATCACCTGCTCAACGGCTTTGTCCATTCCCCGCTTCAGGTCCATCGGATTTGCACCAGCGGCTACGTTTTTCAATCCGGCAGTAATCATTGCCTGGGCAAGCACAGTAGCGGTAGTTGTTCCATCTCCTGCAACATCAGCAGTTTTAGAAGCAACCTCCTTCACCATCTGTGCTCCCATGTTCTCGATAGGGTCTTCGAGCTCAATTTCTTTCGCTACGGTAACACCATCCTTGGTAATCATCGGTGCACCATATTTTTTCTCAATTACCACATTGCGTCCCTTAGGACCGAGGGTAACTTTTACAGCGTCCGCCAATGAGTCGACACCTTTTTTGAGGCGGTCACGGGCATCGGTAGTATAATTAATCAGCTTAGACATAGTTTATTAATTTAAAGTTTAATGATTTAAAAATAGATTTGATCTGGATTCCTGCAACAGTTAGATAATTGCAAAAATGTCAGATTCCCGCATGATAAGATACTCCTCATTTTCTATTGTGATCTCAGTACCGGCATATTTGCCATAAAGAACCGTATCACCGGCTTTAACGGTCATAGGTTCATCCTTTTTACCAATCCCTACTGCGATTACCTGGCCTTTCATGGGTTTTTCTTTTGCGGTATCAGGAATAATAATTCCGCCTTTGGATTTCTCTTCTGCATCAGCGGGTCTAACTAATACACGGTCTGCAAGTGGCTTCAAGCTTACTTTTGACATAGATTAAAATGGATTTAAAGATTAAGAAAGAAATTTTTGGGTCGGCGAAGGTAATAACATTTCGTATGCCATGCCACCCAAATGACTAAAAGTGTCAGTTAATTGGGAAAATTGCACCCTCTCTGTGACAACTTTACCGTTGCGTGGGAATATAGCGCTTGCAGAAATACAGTTCGACTTCACTCACTGACGGTAATAATAATTCAAAGGAGCAGATACTTATGGAGGATTCTTATGTGATAAAGATAATCTGATGAGATGATTTTTTGCTTCCGGTCCTAAATTAAACAACAGGTCAATGACACTGGCACCTGCGATAAACCCATGCCTGTCTTCGAATACCTGCTGATATTGGTAATTTGAATTCCTCTTTTCAACATCGTTGATATGGTCGATATGCCCTTCTACAGTTTCTGAGTTATTGTCGATACTAAATATAGAATCGAGGTGCAGCAGATCAATGCATAGCTCCATGAGCTCGAAATTAAGATCAAGAAGAAATTCAAATTTTTTTTCATAAAATGGACAGAATTTATCCTCATAAAAAGCAAAGTAGCTGCTCCCCCGATACGCAGAAGAGATGCTTCGCCAATGATTTCGTTGCCATTTTTCCCGATAGGTTATGCGTACATCTTTTGATAATTTTTTTACTGACCGACCTCCGTCCACCGGGACCGTAAGCAGTATGGGGCCATTAACACCGATGATCATACAGCGGTTTCTCCAGGTTGATTTCCGAAAGGGTTCTTGTGTATCAATAATTATTTTAGAATAACATTGAAGCAATGCTACTCTCGAAACCGGTGGCAGGTATTGCATCTCTGTAATGATTTCTGACGTTCCCCTCATCTTTCGGCAAGTTAAGAACGTCGAATAGAAATATGATTCTACTTTGAAATTTGTATTTTTAATTGATCAATTTATCTGCCATGAGACCATCTTTTTACTTCCTGCAGTTTTTTTGCGTATGTTTTACTTCATGCTTATTAGCTCAGGCTCAACACCTTGAGGTTTACATGCAAAACAGCGCTTTTTTATCTGCCCAAACTGATAGTCCTTATGTTGAAACGTATATTACCATCCCGGGGAAAACAGTTCAGTACAAGAAGAACACGAGTGGAAAATTTGAAGGTGCCTTAGAGATAACACTTCTTTACTTGCGGGATTCTAACACGGTAGCTGCATTCGATAAATATGTGCTTCGAAGCCCGGAAATTGATGATACCGCCAATATATCTTTTAACCTGCTCGATTTACGACGGGTAACACTCTCCGATGGCGATTATACCATTGAGCTCGAAGTGAAAGACGCGAACAATAGCAATGAAGTAATCAACCAGGTGCAAGGCCTGAACCTTCATTTCAACAGGGCAAAGGTAGACATGTCGAGCATTGAGCTTGTAGAATCATATACTTCTACAACTACAAAAAATATCTTTTCAAAAAACGGATATGATATCAAGCCATTTGTCTTTAACTATTATCCGACGTCGGTAAATAAAGTGCGATTTTATAATGAAATCTATAATGCGAACAAAGTGGCAGGGGATGAAGATATCATCATCACTTATTCTATAAAGCATACGCAAAAAGATATGGTTGCAAATGACCTGTTCCGTTTTTCAAAACAGAAAGCGGCCCCCATCAATTTCATTTTTTCGGAGTTTGATATCACAGATCTTCCATCAGGAAATTACCTTCTTCAGATTCAGGTTAAAAGCAAAAAGAATGAATTGCTTGGCGAACAAAATGTTTTTCTGGAGCGGTCAAACAAAAATTCAGTGGGTGAATTTACCAACATTGAACTCCTTGATGTACACGAAACATTCGTCGCTTCACTCGACAAGGATTCCATGATTTTCTATCTTCAAAGTATTTCTCCAAAAGCAGAGATGTACGAGCGTGAATATATTACCCGTGTGATTAAGAACGGTGACGAACAATTTATGCGTCAGTTTTTTTATAATTTCTGGCAAAAGCGGAATGGCGATGATCCAAAAGGCGAATGGCTATCATATAAACAACTCGTGAACTACGTAAATCAGGTCTATAGAACGCCGATCTATTATGGCTTTGAAACAGACCGTGGAAGGGTCTATCTGCAATATGGTGCTCCCAACCGTATTGATGGATCATCCCGTGAACCCGGTGCATATCCTTATCAGATATGGCAGTATTATAAGCTCGCAAACAATCAGTCTAATGTGCATTTTGTCTTTTGCAATGCCGATGAAGTTACAAATGATTATCAGCTTATACACTCTGAAGCATTGGGAGAAACCTACGACCCGCGGTGGAAGTTTAAGATTTACTATTCTTTTAAAGACAACAATGGCTATCACGACCTTGATGAAAACGATTTTAGGAATACATGGGGCAGCAAGGTAGATGACTACTTTAAAAATCGCTGATACTATTTTTATACTGCTTTCTTATCAGGAAGCTGGAATTGAAGGCTCCTTTACTTTTTGCAATCTTTCCTTCAACGTCTCATTACCTGTCAACTAATACCTTTGAGACAATACATATAAGATGGATGGCAACTGGTCTAAGACCGCTGTAGTTATATTATGTTGGAATGGAAAAAAATTTCTTGAGGAGTTCCTACCATCAGTAGTTCAGTATCAGCAGGCCGATTCTGATATAGTAGTTGCGGATAATGCTTCCGAAGATGATTCCCTTATTTATTTAAAGAAAGCTTTTCCTTCCGTAAAAATAATTGAGCTCGAAAAGAATTTTGGATTTGCTGAAGGCTATAATCAGGCAATAAGAAAAATTGATTCTGAATTTATTGTGCTGCTCAACCAGGATGTGGCAGTAACTGAAAATTGGCTTTCACCAATGGTGATGATGATGGAAAAGGATGCCTCAATTGGTGCTGTTCAACCAAGAATCAGATCGCACCTGCAGCCAGCTAAGTTTGAATATGCGGGTGCAGCAGGAGGTTGGATTGACAAATATGGTTATACATTTTGCCGCGGAAGAATTTTTGATGCCGTAGAAGCAGACAATGATCAGTATAACGAGCCGGCAGAAATCTTCTGGACTTCAGGCGCCTGCATGATCGTTCGAAAGAAGGTCTATGAGCAGCTCGGGGGATTAGACGCCTCTTTTTTCGCACATATGGAGGAGATAGATTTTTGCTGGAGGCTAAAGAACGCAGGTTTTAAAAACATGTACTGTCCGCATTCAATCGTGTATCATCTGGGCGGAGGAAGCCTGGCACATGGAAATCCCTTAAAGACATATCTAAACTTCCGGAACAACCTGATCATGATGTCGAAAAATTTACCGCAAAAAAACAGAGCAGGTATTTTACTCGTCCGAATACTGCTGGATAATATAGCCGCGCTGCGTGCCTTAACTGGCTTTCGTTTCAGCGATTTTATCGCTATATGGAAAGCGTATTTTCATTACCTCCGCCACTCCCGCACCTTTACACCAAAACCTTCATTCACTACCAAATCTCTTTCGCATATGACGGGTGTCTATAATGGTTCAGTCGTATACCGGTACTTTATGAAAAGGAAAAGAGTATTTAAGGAGATTGTAAGTAACAATAAAAGCTGAATTTTTATTACATAATATATATAATGCTTTACAATTATAAGTTTGGGAAGAAAGAATTAGAGCATCAAACAATTTGTTTTAAAAGAAGCACTGTGTTCAATTCACCTTAAAAACTTCCTCAGGATTTCAACTCAAAACTCCTGATTGCAAGCTCATATCCTCTCAAGTCAAACCCAGCAATCAATCCTTTGCACTTTGCTGCAAGCAAAGATTTTTGCCTGTAATCTTCCCTGGCATAGGGGTTTGTAATATGCACTTCAATGACCGGTATTTTAATAGACGCAATGGCATCAGATATTGAGACAGATGTATGTGTGTAGCCACCTGCATTAAGGATTATTCCTTCAAAATGTGTTGATGCGGCCTGAAGCTTATTGATGATCTCACCCTCTACATTGCTTTGATAATATTCTAGAAGATGATCAGGAAATTTCTTTTTCAGGTTTATGAAATAAGAATCGAAAGTTTCTCTGCCGTAAACTTCGGGTTCCCGCGTGCCAAGTAAATTAAGATTTGGCCCATTGATGATCAGAATATTCATTGTTGAGAAGTTATCTTCTTAATAACGTTTGCATTTATTCGTTAACCGACCTTTGTAAAGGTAAAAAATGACAAACCAAATGTTAAGCAGGCTAAGCAAAGCAACAAACAGGAATTTCTAATTATGTCTTATAAAATTCATTTTAATTAATTCATCTTTCTGGACTGGCATAGCACCATCAAAGGATTTAAGACATACCTGCACTTGGAACGGTCGTTATCTTCGAATTCCATTCAGGCATATGTTCATGATGTGGAATTGCTGAACCAGTTTCTTTCTTTGCAAAAATCCCCGCTATCACCGGAAGAAGTCACACTTAGTCATCTTCAGGATTTTATAGCTTATATAAATGAATTAGGACTGAATGATCATTCTCAGGCGCGCATTCTTTCAGGTATACGTGCCTTCTATAAATATCTGATGATGGAAGACCTTGTGC
>JACCZV010000217.1 GCA_013695775.1 Chitinophagales bacterium
CAGTGAATAGATTCAACTAAAAACAAAAACATTTTACGTTTGATTTTCAGGCTTATTGGTATTAAAAACCGGCGCAGATTCGCTACCGGTACATGCTTGAAGGCCACGACCTGGATTGGATCGTTAGTAAGGATGAACGGGCAAGCTATCCTGAGTTGCCCTCCGGAACATATACCTTCAAAATACAGTCAACCATTCATCATAATTTTAATGATGCACCCATACAATTTTATAAGTTTTTCATCAAACCACCCATCTGGACGACCTGGTGGTTTATCTTAGGCTGTTCTATTCTGGGTGCCTTGGTTATTTATTCTTTAATAAAGCGCCGTGATAAGTGGCGCGAGCGTGAAGGGAAACTAAAACGTGATCGCATTGAATTTCAACTGGAGAATCTTAAGTCACAGATCAATCCTCATTTTCTCTTCAACAGCTTCAATACACTGGCCACACTTGTGGAAGAAGATCAAAAAATTGCGCTTTCATATATTGACCATCTCGCAGATTTCTATCGCAGCCTGTTAGCCTACAAAGACATAGACCTTGTGACTTTAAAAAAAGAACTTGAACTAACACGCAATTATGTTTTTCTACTAAAGCAACGTCACGGAGAGAGGCTTGTAGTGCATACAAATATTCCTGAATATCAAAAGGAACGCATGATACCTCCGCTTACTCTTCAGCTATTGATAGAAAATGCGGTAAAGCATAATGTTGTCTCAAAGGATCATCCCTTAACGATAGAAATTTTTATCGAAGGAGAGAACCGGCTTTGTGTAAAGAATAACCTGCAAAGAAAGAATGATGTAGATTCTACAAGATTCGGTTTGCAAAATATCCGCGCACGGTGCGAACTTCTTGGCAGAGGTGATTTTGAAGTGAAGGAAGCTGCCGGATACTTTATTGTTTATATTCCTTTGTTTGATGCACGAAATTCAGACTAACGTGAATTTATGTGTACAAAATTATTCAAAGAGTCACTTAAATAATCTACAAATCATTTTGGGGTGCCACCGTTCACAACATCGAGCCTTGATTTCAGATCTGCTGATTTACTTGAAAAGAAACTCTGTCTGTTTTTTTCAGAATCGGAATTCGGCTTGGGAGCAGCCTGTTGGGCATCCTTTTTCTTTTGGTCTGAAGAACCCGGAACAGTTCTTACGCGGTAGCTATAATGGGAGGATATGTAACCAGCGAAAGATTGATTCACCAGAGAACCACTTATAATAATCATCAAAATAATTGATACAATTTTTAGAGACTTCATAAAGTTATTTTTTAGTGGACGGACTAACCCGTCGAAAAGTTACAACAATTGTAAATTATGAAAAATTTTATTCGTCCGACAGTGCATTAACATCTTATGAAAAATTACCTGGATCCCTCTTTAATCATCCCAGCTGCTATCGCTTCTTTTCCGGCCTTGATTAATACCACCCTCGATTCGATAATGGAACCAATAAAGAGTAACGGTTTTATTGCTGAAATGCTCTCTGTTTCCTCCTGAATTTTATCGAATATAGTTGTCTCAGAGTGTATATTTAGTAGTGATATGCTCACAGATACATGCTTTTCATCTCCATCCTTGCTCGCGCTAATAGGGTGCCGGTAGTAAGGAGAATTAAAGGGAACAAGTGAATTAGAATCTTCATGGCAGTAGTTTTATTTATTGATTTGAAATTATTTGTGAGCATACTCAGAGGCATTGGTTAAATGCTGTGCTACCATTTGAGATATGTGATGGAGCGATGACACAGGAATGATTTCCGTAGCTTTTTGTATTGAATCCATTGAGCCGCTATTCTCCATTTTGTCCGCAATAGCTTTTTGCAACCGCTCGTCAATGAGAGTCAAATTGCGACCCCCTATCTCTTCGCTCTCGTACTGAATGTTATCTAATTGAATTTGCTGTTTTTGTTTCACAAGAGAAGCAGCTTCTGTTGATGAAGGGCAACAACCTTCCGAAGAATGAATTGAATCGGCAAAGCTGGCCTGATAACAAAAGTTTACTAAGATTGCGAATACTAATGCTGTCTTTTTCATGGTATGTGATTTTAATTGGGTTTGTGAATAAAGAATTTTGATGATTTGCTTGTGCCTGCGTTCGGTATTATTACCGATCGAACTAATAATTTGATGATGGTTCTGAATGTATGTGGACTCCTGTAGAATCAATGTTGACAGTTGTTTCTTTTCGAAAGGTCCTGCGTTTTGGCTCGTCAGAACAATTCTGACACTCCAACCCTTCACTTGTCATTTTCCACTCGTGGCCAAGCATATCCCAGTCGTAGGTATCAGAGATATTGTCCACATCATCGAGCATGCCGCCAAGAGATTTATCGAGTATCATAGCTTTTCCTGTTGGAAGCTTTAAGATCAGCTTTACATTTTGTCCCCGGTACTTAGATGCAGTGCTGAGGTGGAAATAATTAGGCAACACCATCACTGAGTCGGTTACAGAGTAGCTATAATTTATTTCAGCAGCAAGTTCTTTCGCATGTTCATAGCTTTTGCCGCGTGAGTAGTGTATTGCAACCAGGTACATCGAGTCATTTTCACTCTGCTCAATGTCTAACCGCACCATCCTGTTTTGAACAGAATCTGCCTCGTCGTCGAGTAGAAAGAGGTCATCGAAGAAATCATTGTGCGAGTCCTGTTCATCATAGGCTCCCTGAAGTGCCCTGATATAAATCCTCTCCGAGGCCATGGGAATAAGGGTGCTGATCTCTTTAACTGTAGCGGAGCGTTTGTACTCACTTGCGATACCCATCCCTGTAATTATACATATCACAATACCAACGAGCCAAAGTCCTCCCATTACAGCGCCGATCATACGAAGGTTCAGTTTCACTTTGAAAAGTATTTTCAGGCCGTTCAGCAACAGCAATGTGAATGGGATGCCGATCGCAAGAATGCCCCCTGCTACTAACCAGTAAAGCTGTGAATCTGTCAGCACCATATTAGTAACAGCATGCGGTACGGCAAATTTGAATACTCCTATACCGCTGAAGATTGCGATGGTTAATCCTACCAGCACGGCAATGCTTCCGGCGGTGATTGCTAATCCAAATATGGCCGCAATGAATTTGCCGAATGCCCGCAGCACATCGCCTATGAAATTGCCAGCCCTTTGAGTTGAGGTTCGTACCCTTGCTCTTGTTTCATCTGAGGTCATTTTACTTGCGAACACTTCACCTTTTTTTCTAAGGCTTTCCATCTCTTCACGCA
>JACCZV010000248.1 GCA_013695775.1 Chitinophagales bacterium
GGCTCAAAGTGAACACAGCCACCTCCTTCATAATGGTAAGTCCATATCCTTCCGTCATTTCGACGATAGGAGAAATCTCATGATTATCAGACATGATGTTAGAAATTTCTCACTGCGTTCGAAATGACGGGATCGTTAAACTGTTAATTACTTGCAAGAACTGTATTGGAAAATGGCTGCCCTAAGATTGCATGCTAGTTAGTAATGATCGTTAAACAATTTTTTTTACTGCTGATTGGGAAGTTAAATGGAACAAGGGAGAAATACCGGTGATCAGATTTAATCCAGGGGCTTTTCCTATTTCTAAGGCTCCAAGCTGATCGTGCCAATCAAAAAATCTTGCGCCGTTAAGCGTTGCCCACCGAAGGAGTTCTTCAGTAGAGATAGAATGGTCTGCAGCCTGAATAGTTTTCATCTCTTCCAGAACAGACAATTGATCATTTGAAGCCAGGCTATCTGTTCCTATGCAAATGCGGTTAGTAAAACTTCTGAAATGAGAGAAATCGGGAAGAGCATTCTCAATGTACTTATTCGCCCTGGGGCAAAGACAGAAATAGGACTCAGGGCATTGGGAAGCAATGGCAGCTATATCCCCGGCATTAGAAAAGATGTTGTGTACAAAGAGCGTCTTTTTATTTTGAGGAAAATAGTCAATGACCGACTGCAGGCTATTTTTGCCAGTGGGATCAAAGAGGGATAGGGGCAAATTGAAATGGTCGAAGACTTTTACAAATTCTCCTATGCCGTTTTTAAAGAAAATATTTTCGGCATCGCTTTCCTGGTTGTGATAGCTGTATAGTGAGGATTGGTTTCCATTGTAAGAAAAGATAAGTTTGAATAACTCAGGTGGAACACTATATGGAGCATGGGGTGTGATTGACGCTGTCAGATTTTGCTGTTGCGCCTGATTTAGTAATTCCAAAGATTTCTTAAAGTATACTTCAGCCTGATCAGGATAAAATCCGAAGCACTCAATAAATGTATGAGTTCGCATGAGGCTCTTTGATTTAACTTTAAAAGAGTAAGCATCATTTGATATGTCTCCTACCGCTACAATGCCATTTTCCCACATCTCTTTTTCAGCATTTTCGATCTTTTCATAGATTAGGTTTTCTGTTTCATTTGTAAGGCTAAATGCTTTACGGTATTCGATCAGGTTTATGATGAACTCCGGCAATCCCTTTCTTTGCGGAATTTTATTTTCCATGTAAGAAAGCTCCAGGTGACAATGAGCATTGATAAAACCAGGACAGAGGATGCCGTCATAAATTTCTAACGTAGACTTTTTGAAATTGTGCTGATGATCGATAGAAAGGATTTTGCCATTGGCATCAACAATGACAACTCCGTTTTTTATTGGGGGTGAAGAAACAGGGAAGACAACATTGGCTGAAATTTTTCGCATTGGTCAAAAGTAATGGATGAGGATAAAAATTGTTAACCCAAACAGGCTGCTTGCAAGATGCAGGTACGCGAAACTTTTATAGAAGGGAACAGATTTCACAGCCTCAAGGTGTTGCTGGTCAAATTAGATTGGGAAAATCAGAAACCTATGCCATGTAGGTAAAGATGCATGAGTAAATTACAATCTTCGCTGATAAATTGCTGTAGTATACGCTACTAAAAAAATTAAAAAGTTGTGCACCCGACATATTTCCTAGAATATTGAGCTATAAGAACCTAATTTGTAGCGCATAATGATTCTTAGCTGCATTTTTGACAGATCATGTTCAAAGACAGTTCAGACATATATGATTTAGTTTATAGCTTCAAAGACTATGAAAAAGAGTCGGCTGACATCATTCAGGTAAGTATTTAAGCAAGCATTTTTCTATTGACGGCATTGACTTGAACGACAAATTTATTTTGACATCAAAACAAAAAAATCCTTCCGGACATTACAGCGTAGAAAACATGGTGCAGTTTGACCTGAACAAACAATATGACGTTATCATTTGCTTGTTTAGTTCAATCGGTTATTTGCAAACTGTGGACGAAATTCTTTCTGCTTTAAAATGCTTCAATAAGCACTTAAAACCAGCGGGCTTTTAATTGTTGAGCCTTGGTTCAATAAAGACAATTGGCCTAAAGGTAAAGTTCACATGATAGCGAGTGACAAAGATGACATAAAGATTTGCCGAATGAATAGAAGCTATTTATCGGGCGATTTCTCAATATTAAATTTCATTATTTAGTTGGCTCCATGAATAACGGCATTCAATATTTTCAAGAAGAACATAAACTTCGGCTGACATCGAAAGAAGAAATGTTCCAGGCATTCAAACATGCAAACTTTGATGCGACTTTTGAGGAAAAAGGTTTAGTTGGACGTGGCATGTATTGCGGTACAAAAAAAATGACGGCATAACAGCAGCTTTGCGGCAAGGAGGCGGACGAGGTTATCGGAAAGGCCCTTCCTGCCTGCTTCGCAGACCGTTTTTCATTGCCTTTACTAATTAGCATTTGTACATTTAATTAACTTTTGTCGGTGAAGACTCAGGAGTGTTTCAATAACCGCCCATCGTCAAGCTGGAAAACGTTAGGTAAGGCTACTGGAACTTTATAAGGTAAATCCATTTGACTAACAGTTTGCTTTTTAATAAATTAGTTAGGTGATTATCTCAACTAACGTTTCCTTACTTCATCACTAACAGCAATACCCGGAAATGTTGGAAAATTAAAAATATGATAACTACTCTTTTTTACAATCTGCGAAATTCAAAACGTTTTAAAGGAACCTATTCAGAAAAAGTGTCGACGTTTTTTACCTTAACCCGCCTTAAGATAAAAAGTAAGCTGTTTAAGAAAAGAAATGTAGTAGTCAGTGAATCTTTTTTCAACTACAAAATTTATGGTTACGACTATGATACTATAAACCATCTATTTAATGAGGTATTTATTTCGAATCAATACTATTTTCAACCTTCGTCCCCAAAACCTTTAATAATAGACTGTGGAGCAAATATCGGAATGGCTGTTTTGTATTTTAAAAGGTTATTTCCTGATTCTAAAATCATAGCATTCGAAGCAAATCCATATGCATTTAAATTATTAGAGAAGACTATTCAGTTTAATAAAATCAACAATGTAGAATTACATCATGTAGCTTTATATGACAAAGAAACAGAAGTCTCTTTTTTTATTGGAGATAATATCGGAACTCTTGTAGGGTCTATAAGAAAGGAACGAGGAGGAAGTTCAGAATTGCAAATACAGGCTCAAAAATTATCAGATTATCTAAAAGATATAGGAAGTGTTGATTTAATTAAAATGGATGTTGAAGGCGCTGAGATAAATATAGTGCATGATTTATTTGAATCATCCTGTATCAATAAAGTCAAGGAGTATATTATAGAATACCACCATAATATGAATGAAGATAAATCAAGGCTATCATCGTTTTTACAAAAATTTGAATTAAGTGGATTCAGCTATAACATTAAAGCGACGTTTACCAACCTCAATTCTTTTCAGGATGTATTGATACATTTTTACAGGAAATAAACTCCTGCCCCACCCTCGTTTTGCAAAATGCAGGCTCGCTATTGTGATGCCACCTACAAAACACCGCGCTTAAAAATTTACACCATCCCGGAATGTTCTGATATTTTTGCGCCCGCTTAAAAGCTATAAGCGCATTAAACTTCAAAATTA
>JACCZV010000117.1 GCA_013695775.1 Chitinophagales bacterium
AACACCTTCACATTATCTCCATCAAAAGCGGTGTTTAAATTATCGCGGCTTACCCACACATCCTGTTCACGATCGGGAGATATGAGATAAGCATGGCCCGAGGCAGTAATATTTATTAGCCCATCAACAACGTCGTCTATCTCATCTGCAGTCTGAATGGATTTAGTCGCAGCTACATGACGAAACTGAGTACCGCGGGCTGTTAGGAAGCCTGATTGAATAAGCGATTGTACGCACTCATGCAATTCCTCCTTTTGAAATCTCTTCGAGAATTTTTTTCTTAATTGCTTAAATGAGAAAAATTTCCCCTGCTCCTCCAAAAAATAATTGACTAGAGCATGTTCTACCCGCGAATGTTTAGAAGCAATTTTTTTTTCTGATGTCATATATTATGGAGACAAAAGTATATAATGGTTGCAAAGCACCTGAAGATTGTTTGTGCCTTATGTTTAGGTTGATATCAATAGGTTATTGCATGAATATAGGTAGATACGCCTGTTGAAATTAAATTTATTACTTCTTAGCAGTGTGTCCTACCGCCTTGACATAACCTTTAGGAATGGCACTGATCAATTTTCTAGTGTAATCTGAAGAGGGATTATTGTAAACCTCATCTGCCTTACCCATCTCTTCAATCTTTCCATCATTCATAACAACCATCCGGTCACTCATAAACTTTACAACAGAAAGATCGTGTGAGATGAAAATATAGCTGAATTGAAACTGATCACGCAACTGAAGTAATAGGTTTAAGACCTGTGCCTGCACAGACACATCAAGTGCAGAAACCGATTCATCACAAACAATAAATCTTGGATTCAATGCTAATGCCCTTGCAATACAGATTCGTTGCCTCTGACCTCCGGAAAATTCATGCGGAAATCTATTATATGAAGACGGAGGCATGTTTACTTTGTCTAAAAGATCTAATACACGTTCGCGCCTCATTTTGTCATTTTCATACATGCCATGAACTTTCATTGGCTCCATGATTGCAAATCCTACCGTAAGTCGAGGATTCAATGAAGAATATGGATCCTGAAAAATGATTTGAAGGCGCCTTCTTACCTCTCTCATCTGCGCATCAGGGAGATCAACCAGATTTTTTCCCTCAAAAATTACCTCCCCTGAGGTTGGTCTTATCAATTGGAGAATGCTTCTTCCGAGCGTTGTTTTACCGCAACCTGATTCCCCAACTAATCCAAGTGTTTCGCCGGGGAAAACTTCAAATGAAACATCGTCTACGGCCTTTACATAGCTAAGTGATTTTCCAAAAATGTTTTTATTGAGTGGAAAATATGTCTTTAAGTTTCTGACAGTGAGAATTGGTTCCTGCTGCATTAAACTGTGATGACGCTCTTCAATATCTGCTGCTGATATTATATTGTCATCTCTCACCTCATGAATCTTTGGTTCAAGTTCCTTAACATGACCTTCCTTATCTTCTACCATGAAATCAGGAATAACAGACAACCGCCGTAATTTTTTATTGAGCGGCGGCCGGCATGCAAGCAGCCCTTTGGTATAGGGATGCCGGGGATTAGAAAAAATCTCCTCCACCGATGCCTGTTCTACAATTTCACCCTTATACATTACGGCCACCCTGTCGGCCACCTCTGCAACAACACCAAGATCGTGGGTGATGAATATCATGCTCATGTTATTTTCTTCTCGCAACTGTCGCATTAATTCAAGAATGTGGGCCTGCACTGTTACATCCAACGCAGTGGTAGGTTCATCGGCGATTAAAATGGATGGGGTGCAGCTCATGGCCATAGCAATCATTACGCGTTGCTTTTGGCCACCTGATAACTGGTGGGGATATGCCTTGAATATTCTTTTCGGATCGGGAAGCCTTACTTTTTCAAATAGCATGAGCGTTTTTTCCCTTGCTTCCGATTTACTATTTTTTAAATGAAGAGTAATTGCCTCCGTCACCTGGTCGCCACATGTAAATACCGGGTTTAGCGATGTCATGGGTTCTTGAAAAATCATGGCCATTTCCTTACCCCGGTATCTCCTTATTTGATTTTCTGAAAGCTTAAGCAGATCTATCGGTTGTTGACCGGATTTAGCAAAAAGAATTTTCCCACCGGAAATTTTACCGGCCGGTGGAATCAACCTCATTATTGATAAAGATGTAACAGATTTGCCAGATCCTGATTCCCCTACAATGCCTAATGTTTCACCATATTCTAAATGAAAGCTGATACCATTTACAGCAGTTACCACCTCCGTATCGGAACTAAACTGTGTTAAAAGACCGGCTACTTCGAGTATATTCTTATTTGAGAGAAGCATTTTTTCAAAAAGTAAAATTAATAGGAACCACTGAAACAATTAACCACTCTTTAATAGCTCATCTGACTCTTACTGATCAACGAGATTCTTTTAAGCAGGAATTTTAGTCGTGGACAGATCTCGTCAATTTATATTGATTTAATTGAGAAGCCTTATTATAAGTCTTATTGTCAAGGAAAATAATGAATTATGGGTTATAAAAAAATTATTTTTAACTTTTCCCGTATTAACTTTGTGAATATTACATCTCTTAACCATTAATTCTTCGCCTCTTTATGTCAGAAGTAAGATTGAATCCCCAGGATACTCCGCCTCCAAAGCAGACTAACCGCACTATTTTTTATATAGGATTAATATTATTACTTGTAGCCATTAATGTTTATCTGTATGTAAAATATAATCAATCAAATAAAAATTCTCAAACACTTACAGAACAGGTCAGTAACGATAGTATCCGCATTGCAGATCTGGATTTAAAATACAACGAAACCCTTGTAAATATAGAATCTTATAAAGGTCAAAATGCAATGTTAGACAGCCTTATTTCGGTAAAGGAAAAGGAATTGGCAGGCTATAAATCTGACCTTGATGCGATGAAGAAAAAGATGCGGGTTAGTGAAGCGGAATACAATAAGCAGATGAGTGGGTTACAAGCTTTAATAACCGATCTTGATGCTCAGATAAAAGATCTTTCTGATAAAAACCAGATCTTGATCACCCGGAACGACTCGCTGGGTCAATCATTGGCCACCCAGTTAAATACAAACACCCAACTGCAATCAACCAACCAAGTGTTGTCACAAAAAGTATCTATCGCCTCTTTATTAAAGCCTACATCCCTTAATGTAACAGGAATACGAAGCAAATCAGGTGGAAAAGAAGCAGAGACTGACAACGCAAAGAAAGCGGAGAAAATAAAGATTTGTTTTGATCTTCCAGCCAATCAGGTAGCAGATGCAGGGGAAAAGAATTTTATGGTTCGGATTATAAGCCCTGAAGGCACAACACTTGCAGTTCAAAACAGTGGTTCCGGAACCTTCCAGGTGGCTGAAACAGTGGAGCAGCGCCAATACACCATATCCACTGCCGTACCTTATGAGCAAAAAGCAAAAAATGTATGCACTTATTGGCAGCAAACCACGCCTTTTGGTGGAGGAAACTATACTGCTGAAGTTTATCAGGAGGGCTATCTGCTTGCCTCTAAAAGTTTTGAGTTAAAATAGAAAAGCGAAACATAAGTTAAAATAGGGCTCTAACCTGCGCCCTGCCTGTATTTACAATCGGATTATCCCCTGTTGCCCTCCCTTCGTAATTAAGTGACATCTCAATAAACTGAGAAATTTTTCTGTCGAAAGAAACATTAAGCAAATAATTTTGCCCTGATTGCAGACCTTCAAGCATGGTGTATTGAACAGGGGTATTGGGAGCCCCGGAATAATCCACATTTGCAAACGTAAGATTGAGATTGATTACACTTTTGGCAATCACATTATATTTTAAATCTACCATGACTTTATTATTTAAGGCTGTTTCTCCTACTTCACCCCAAAAATTTTTACTCGTAGAATATTCATAGCCCAGGGTAATTCGAAAAACACTTGAGGGCTGAAAAACGAACTGCGGTTCGCTTATATAGCCTTTTATAAGATAGTTATTGCCGGGGTAGAATTGAGCAGCATAGACCTTCTCATTCTTTTCAACCTTTATGATCGTTGAAAATTTTCGGGATATATTCCACCGCAGGCGCAATCCATAATTTTTATTGGTACGCGCTTCTACACCATTTGTGAGTAGTGTTTTCGACCGGTTATTTTGATAGGAAAGGTCGGTTCCAAATTTCGGATTGGTTTTGTTGAAATACAAAAACCCTGACATCAGAGTGGCCTCCGAAACCAAAATGCTGTCAGCTATGTGTAGTAAAAAGGGGTTGAACTGAGAGGCAAAATTACCGGCAAGTGTTTTTTTATTAATCTGCAATGATACCAATGAAGAAAACCTCGAAATCAGGTCTTTCAAACCTTCTGCCGATTTCCATAAACTTTTAGGATTTATAGTAATAGATTCATTAAATATTGTGGAGTAGGCCTTAAGAAATTCGTTTGTGGGAATAAGCAGCTTGATGTAGTCAGCATCACTTTGAAACGCAGCAATCTCAAATTCATTGATCTCCTGCGCCTCGTTGCCATTGTAATCGATCCATGTATATACTCCGGTACCATCCGGAACAGGAGCATAGGTAAATTCCTTTTTTTGTTCCTGCACCGATCCTATTTCATACAGTGTGTTTGAAGTAATAAATCCCTTTATCGCCTGCAGATCATATCCTGCACGTGCCAGCACAGACTTATCAGGTTGTATTATGGTTTTTGCTGTGTCTTCAACTTTCAAATTTCTATATGTAATGTTCCACTTTAAAACACTCGCAGGATTCGTCCTAAATTCTGCAGAAAAGTTCGCCGTGTTTCCAATAGCAGATCTCTCAAATTTCATTCCGAGAGGAACGTAATCAATGCGTGAGGCATAATCAATACCAAGCTTTATTTTGGAAGAGTCACGGTTATGGAGATATACCTTCCCCTCATTCCAATAGAAACTCAAAGCAGACAACGTATCGGACTGTGCAAAAATCAGCCTGTTGTATTCCTGTTTTCCATTTATTCCTATGACAGCACTTTTTAAGAATTTTAGTGTCTGGGAAACATTAATTGATGGCCTGAAAAACTGAGTTTTTTGAGAATCACTCTCGGAAAGCAGGTGGCTCGAAAAGAAATTGATTTGAAATCCTTTATAGCGATAATTACCTGCTAAAGAATTATTAACTCCTTTATAATTGCCTGTGCGATAGAATAAAGATGCTCCATACTGAATATTTCCTATTTCATTACGCTGCAAGTTTAAGTTCACAGAAGCCAGGTGCTCATCAGCCGGTTGCTGTATTGAGGCAATATTCCAATCGCGTTCAAATTCGACGGGTCGGTAGCGTTCAATTGCTTTAAAATTTCGGCCAGCAAATTCATAACCCGCTGTGGTTATTAAAGTCGTCGAAATTTCTTTATCGTGGTTTAGAAATATTTTTTGCTGGTATGAAAGATGAGAGGAAACACCGCTATTATCTAAGTTTCCTACAGATGAAAATGTATTCATATCCTGATTAGATAATCCACCCTCCCATGAAACAATCGTATTTTCATTTATATTATAGCCCACTCCCACAGTAAGCAGCTGTATACGCTGAGGAGCTATCAAGGGAATCACAGGTTCATAATCACCTTGCGGAACTCCTCCTATTGGCGCAGTCCATCGGTATACTCGGCCGTTTACAAGATTGTTGGCAATTACATAATTCCCTTTACCCAAGCCCGTATAGGAAAAGTTGAGTGAGTAAACCGCGCTGTCTGCATTTATAGAATATACATAAATTGTAAAACCAAGCGAATCTATTTTCTTATAAAGTATCCGGTCAGGAGTATAGCCAACGCTATCAATGCTTTGATAATAAGCCTTCTGAATACTATCACCAGATTCCGCTAAAATCACTCGCTGTGAATCGGTTAGCTCTTGCTGAACAGGTTGATTTTTTGCATCCTGTTCAGAGTAAAAATTTGCCCGTACATTCCAATCACCAACAGAGAATTGCTGGCCAGTAAAAACGATCGTGCGCAGGTAAGCTTTTTCTGAATACTGAAATTCAACTGATATGCGCTTATCTTTTGTGATTAGCCTGTTAGGAGTGAAAATAATTTCACCTGCATTGTAGTCAATCACATAATCCCGGTCTGACCCACGAACTATTACTTCGCCATCAATAAAAACGCGTTCTGTCCCGGCAAGAATGATGATATAAGTTTCCCCGTTATTTCCGACAAGCCGGTACGGGCCCTGGTTTCCTTCCACACCAATAAAATCATTTTTAGCATATTTTCCTTTAGCAACTGCAATGCTTGCATTGCTTTTTAGTAGCAGGCTTTCATCTGTGCCCGATGCAGTTAAAAAGCTTGCTCCCTGCAGCTTCTTATAGAAATTCATGAAATATCCTTCTGGTTTTGATAACTCATAATCACCAACTACCAGGGCAGACCTATTCTTTTTTAACTGAATGAAAACTTTATCAAATTCCTGCAACTGCTGTGTGTTTCCCTCCGGCTGTATTGGAATATTATTATCCGACAGGGCTGCAAGCACCTCTACATCACCTGCTAATTTTCCCTGTAGTTGAAGATTGAAATTGGAGTTTACCACCAAATCCTGGTTGTTTCCAAATGTTATACCCCGTGAAAAGCTTCCATTATAATCCACTCCTCCAAGGTCAAGAGTACTGTTTGGATTCAATTCTTTCAGTGAATAGATGATAGGCAGGCGGCTTAAGCTATCGCGCTTATTAAGCAGGGTGTAATCTTTATGATAGTGGTATTTTGTTAAGGAGTAAGGAAGCACCTTGTATTCTGCAATGATGCTGTCGGGCTGAACCTTTCCTTTCCAGATAAGCAGAGAATGGAATGCATCCAGTTCGAAATCTTCCGGAGGTATATCTTCCTTCGTACTTGCATTCTTAAGATTCAACGAGCCGGGTATAATGCTTACCGTGTCAATTCTAATTGTATCATCTGGCAATGTGAATAGCTTACTCCTTAAGTTATTCAATTGTTGAGAATATAGCGGTCGAAGTCCCATTGCTAAAACAAACGCGATAATAGATATCCTATGACGAGTTGCAAATTTCAAAGGGTAGCCGGCATAGTATGAACTGGTTTTCGAAAGGCAGGAAATCTTATGTATGATGTCGAATGATAACGATCTTCGATCTGAATTATTTAGAAGAAAAACAGATCCATCTGGTTCAAATAGCAAACGATTCGCCAGTGATGGTGGTATTAGCGAGCTACCGGCTGTGAACTTTAAAAATAAGGATATTTATATGGATGGCCGGATGCCACATAGCGGAAACGAACATCGAAAACCAATAATTTCTTAATATTGATCTGTAAATTTATAACCCACACCTCTAATGGAGTGAAAGTACCTGGGATTGCGCGAGTCGTCTTCGAAATATTTACGAAACGTCAGAATAAAATTATCAATGGTTCGCGTGGAGGGAAAAACATCATAACCCCATACAGTCTGCAAAATCTGCTTTCTCGACACTACCTCATTCTTCCGCTCGATGAGCAATTTTAACAAGGCGGTTTCGCGCTTGGTTAGTTGAATTGTATCGCTGTTTTTGCTCTTAGCTGTGAAGGTAGCAAAGTTGATTTCATTACCTCCAAAGCTAAAAATATAAGTGCTTTTTTCCTCCGCTGTACCTTTCATGCTATGCCTTACCAACACTTTCACCCGAAGCAACAATTCCTCTAGATGGAAAGGCTTTGTTAAGTAATCATCGGCGCCCATCTTCAATCCCATAACCTTGTCATCACTGGTGTCTTTGGCAGTAAGAAATAGGATGGGGGTTTCATTGTTATTTACCCGGATTGTCTGGCAAACTTCATAACCGTTCAAGTCCGGCAGCATGATATCCAATACTACAAGGTTGAACCGCTGCTCTCCGAATTTTTTGAGCGCTTCGGGTCCTGATACCGCTGTTACCACTTCATAACCCTCTATTTCGAGATTCATCTTGATGGCAGCCAGTAAATTCTCCTCATCTTCAACAATGAGAATTCTGGATTGTGCCATATTTTGATAGGCAGTTGATTGATTGTAAGCCGATGCAGGTGTCGCCATAATGAGTTATTTGTTCAATATTAGAGTTTATATTGATTTTGGAATCACGACCTCAAAAATAGACCCCTTAGGCTTATTGTCTCTCACTATTACCTTTCCTTTATGCAGCGATAAAATGCGGTAAACAATGTACAAGCCAAGACCAGTGCCTTTTGTTTGACGGGTTTCCTCTTGCCCCAGACGGTAAAATTTATGAAAGATTTTTTTCTTCTCCTTATCAGGAATACCGAACCCATTATCTGCAATTTTAAAAACCACATCTTTTCCCTGTTCACATAATGAGACATTGATTGTAGATGCATCAACAGAATATTTTACAGCATTCTCTACCAGATTAGTGATCACACTTGTTAGCGCCATACGGTCTCCTACTACAAAAATGTCTGGTTTTATGTCTGCTTCAAATATCCGGCTACCTTCATATGTTTCATTGATTTTAGAGATAGATGAGTTTGTGATCTCACTTAAGTTACATGCGTCTTTCCGAATCTGAAAAGAATGGCCGTCAATTTTGGCAGCCAGCAGAAGATTTTCTACCAAGGCATGCAACCGATCCATGTCATTGATAGAGTTGCACAACAAAATATCGACCTTATCGCGGGGAAGATCCTTCCGCTTTGTCAACGTTTGCAGAGCCACCTTTGATGATGCTATGGGAGATCGTAATTCATGTGT
>JACCZV010000259.1 GCA_013695775.1 Chitinophagales bacterium
TTCGTTGTAATGAAGAGGGCGCTTCAATTACGCTATCCAACGCGCCAATTGCAATGCGTATGGGTAAAATTGGTGAACTCGCAAAAGTTGTAAACGGAGAGGTCATAGCTGCCGATGCAACAAGTACCGAAGATCTTCAGAAACTGGTGCAACGAACTATAGAAATTAATAATGGACCCTTCGATTTTGTACTGCATTCCATTGGGATGTCGCCTAACGTAAGAAAGAATAAGCCGTATACAGATTCTAATTATGAATTTATGGCAAAGACGATGGATATCTCGGCATTATCATTACATAAAATCATTCAAACTTGTTATCAGCTTGATGCATTAAAGGAACACGGCTCTATTCTGGCACTTACCTACATAGCAGCACAACGAGTATTTCCTAATTATAATGATATGGCAGATGCAAAGGCATTGCTTGAATCAATCACTAGAAGCTGGGGGTATCACTATGGAGTGAAGAAGAAAGTTAGAATAAATACAATTTCTCAATCTCCTACTTACACTACTGCCGGGTCTGGGGTTGCAGGCTTTGACATCTTTTTCAATTATGCTAATTCCATGTCGCCCCTCGGAAATGCCACAGCCGACGAATGTGCAGATTATTGTGTCGCTATGTTTTCCGATTTCACAAGGAAAGTAACGATGCAGAATTTATTCCACGATGGAGGGTACTCTCTTACAGGTGTGAGTGAGAAGATGATGGAATTATTCCAGGAGAAGGAGAAGCCTGCATAACTCCTGTTGCATCACTTTCTTTTAATTGAATGTCTCAATAGTGTTTGGAGATTATTTCTAAATAACAAAGCCCTCAAATGAGGGCTCAGTTAAAATATTATTATCAATTCTGTTACGCATCCATTTTCTCTTCCTTCGGCTGCTTTTTCACAGTAGTTTTCAATTTTTCCGCATTTTCAGAATCTGTATCCACTTCCACAGTGTCCCCGGGCTTCATAGAGGCATTTAACAATTCCTCTGCCAATGGATCTTCGAGATATTTTTGAATGGCTCGTTGCAACGGCCGCGCTCCATATTTCGAATCGTATCCTCTTTCAGCAATAAATTCCTTCGCTTTTTCCGTTATTTCCAAAGTAAAGCCTAAAGCACTTATGCGGCGGTAAACTTCCTTTAACATGATATCAATGATTTGGAAGATGTGCTCTTTTGATAATGAATTAAAGATTACCACATCATCAATTCGATTGAGGAACTCCGGTGAAAAAGTTCGCTTCAGAGCGCTTTCTATTACAGTCTTTGAATGCTGCTCGGCTGCCTCTTCCCTTACTGATGTGCTGAATCCAATGCCTTGTCCAAAGTCTTTCAACTGTCGGGCCCCGATATTGGAGGTCATAATGATTAAGGAATTTTTAAAATCTACCTTACGGCCAAGACCATCCGTAAGTATTCCATCATCAAGGACCTGCAATAATATACTATAAACATCAGGATGTGCTTTCTCAATCTCATCGAGCAGAATGACCGAGTATGGCTTACGCCGTACTTTTTCAGTTAATTGTCCGCCCTCTTCATAGCCTACATATCCCGGAGGTGCACCTATAAGGCGAGAGACCGAAAATTTCTCCATATACTCGCTCATATCTATTCTAACGAGTGCATCTTCATTATCGAAAAGGTAGCGGGCAAGTACTTTCGCTAATTCCGTTTTTCCAACACCTGTAGGTCCCAGAAATACAAAGGAACCTATTGGCTTGCGAGGATCTTTCAGGCCTGCCCTATTGCGTTGTATGGCTTTCGTAATCTTTAATATAGCTTCCTCCTGGCCAACGACACTGCCTTTCAGCTCATCAGCCATGTTCAGAAGTTTTGTGCTCTCACTCTGAGCAACGCGCTTTACCGGAATGCCTGTCATCATTGCTACCACCTCAGCGATATCCTCTTCTGTGACGGGATAGCGCTTTACTTTCGTTTCTTCCTCCCAAACATTTTTGGCATGATCAAGGTCTTCTATCAGCCGTTTCTCCGAATCTCTAAGCTTGGCTGCCTCCTCATACCTCTGACTTTTTACCACCCGATTTTTCTCTACTTTAATGTCTTCAATTTTCTTTTCGAGATCAATGATGCTTTGGGGCACATGAATATTTTTCAGGTGAACCTTGGCCCCCACTTCATCCATTACATCAATAGCCTTATCGGGGAGTAGCCGGTCTGTGATGTAGCGGTTGCTTAGCTTCACGCAGGCGTCTATTGCCTCATCAGCATATTTTACATTATGAAAGTCTTCGTATTTACTCTTTATGTTATTTAATATGGTCATAGTTTCCTCTGGTGAAGGCGGATCAATTAACACCTTCTGGAAACGTCGGTCAAGGGCTCCGTCTTTTTCGATATACTGGCGATATTCATCGAGTGTGGATGCACCGATACACTGCAATTCTCCCCGTGCTAACGCAGGTTTAAAGATATTCGAGGCATCCAATGATCCGGTAGCACCACCCGCACCAACAATAGTGTGTATCTCATCAATAAATAAAATCACGTCGCGGTTTTTCTCCAGCTCATTCATTATGGCTTTCATCCTTTCTTCGAACTGACCACGGTATTTAGTGCCTGCAACGAGGGCTGCCAAATCAAGCATCACAATTCTTTTATCGAAAAGCACTCTTGAAACCTTACGCTGGTGTATGCGAAGTGCGAGACCTTCAACAATAGCCGTCTTTCCCACACCCGGTTCTCCAATTAAGATGGGATTGTTCTTTTTTCTTCTGCTAAGAATCTGAGAAACCCGTTCTATCTCAATATCTCTACCTACAATGGGGTCGAGCGTTCCTTCCTCTGCCTGGCGTGTGATGTCTCTTCCAAAATTATCAAGAACAGGAGTCCGGGACTTAGCGGCTGGCGCCTTACGTGCGGCACCACCGGTCTTTGATTTTTCTTCCTCAAACCCATCATCTTCATCGTGGTGGTCATTAGAAGATTCGTCTTTCATCTCCTGCTGAAGAAAATCTAATTCAGCTTTAAAAGAATCATAATCAATCTCAAACCTGGCTAACACTTCTGTGACAACAGAGTCTTTATTTTTTAATATAGATAGAATGAGGTGTTCAGTACCTATAGTATCTGATTTTTGAACTTTGGCTTCAAGAATCGTGATCTTCAGCACTTTTTCCGCCTGTTTTGTCAGGGGGAGATTGTTTACATTGACATTATGATGATGAATGGCTTTATCACGGATGGAGTCTTCAATTGCCTTACGAAGAAGAATTATGTCGATGTCCATCGATTTCAAAACCTTAATTGCGAGACCTTCGCCATCACGTATTAATCCTAGCAATAAATGCTCAGTACCAATAAAATCATGACCTAAGCGTAAGGCTTCTTCTCTGCTATAAGAGATTACTTCTTTTACTTTCGGTGAAAACTTTGCTTCCATTTTGAGGTTTTAATCAAAGCGTGAACCAACAATTTTATAAGTACAGTTTGTCAGCTTTATGGGTTAAACTTACCAAGACTTAAAGTTATTTACAAATTTCTCTCTCCTACGGATTTTCTTTTCAACAACATTAACCTTAATTGTCTAGCAGGGTTCGTTCTTGACTTTAAGGAAATCATATCAATTCAAAAACATGACCATATTTAGAATTATAAGAATGATTGTTAAACCGGCGTAAATTAAACATTGCAGTCAGACATTCAATTCCGTATCTTTTAAAACCTTTAAGTGAAATTTTAGTTCGATCAATCGTACGCTCAATCTCAGAATAAGACTCAAGCCATTACTTTTAATGGAATGGATATCTGCTTTAATCCTCCGTTATTTTTTGACTATTTTGCGACCGAAAACAACAAGAGGTCATGAAGTTTGGGATAGACAAACAGGAAAAATACAGCGTCTTCGCCTTAGAAGAAGATAAACTGAATTCTCAGATTGCGCCATTACTTAAATCGGAGATGATCTTATTAAATGCAGAAGGAATTCGCAACATCATATTTGATCTGACCCATATAAACTTTGTTGACTCATCAGGCTTAAGCTCCATCCTGATCTCCAATCGCCTATGTAAAAACTCAAATGGTACGTTTGTATTGACCGGGGTAAATGAGGGAGTTATGCGCCTTATAAAAATCTCTCAGCTTGACACCATCCTTCACATTGTTCCCACCTTACAGGAAGCCAAAGATTTGGTATTAATGGACGAAATAGAACGCTCCTTTAATGATGAAAGTGAAGCATGACCTTTGAAGTTACCATTCTGGGTAGCAACTCTGCATTACCTGCCCATGGCAGGCATCCTACTTCACAAGTGGTTAATCAGAATGAAAGTTTATTTCTGGTCGATTGCGGAGAAGGAACACAGATGCAACTAAGCAAGTATAAGATAAGGCGCAGCAAAATAAATCACATCTTCATCAGCCACCTTCATGGAGATCATTATTATGGATTGATTGGTTTACTCACCTCTTATCACCTGTTAAAAAGAATGGAGCCACTCCATTTATACGGTCCAAGGGGCCTTAAGGAGATTATTGATGTTAACTTTAAATACTCGGACACAAGACTTGTATATCCGCTCAATTCTCATGAAATCGACTGTGCAGGTAATGATATAATTTTTGAATCGGATCAACTGACCATTAGCACCCTCCCAATGAATCATCGCATTCCCTGCTGCGGATTCTTGTTTAGGCAAAAGCAGTCAGGTCGAAAAATTCTTGCAGAAAAGATTGCCAGCTATCAAATTCCACACTCTACGATCCCAAATCTTAGAAAGGGTGAAGATATCCAACGGGGTGAGCACAAAATACCAAACGATGAACTTACAACCGATCCCCCATTGCCAAAAACCTATGCTTATTGCTCAGACACCCTGTATACAGAGGAATTCTTGAATCTTATACAGGGCGCGGATTTGATGTATCATGAAACTACGTTCATGGATGAATCAAAAGGTCGTGCAGAATTGACCTTCCATGCTACCACTCTACAAGCGGGATTGATTGCAAAAAAGGCAGCAGTTAAAAATCTATTAATAGGTCATTTTTCTTCGAAGTACGAGGATCTGAATTTACTTTTAGAAGAAACAAAATCTGTTTTTACAAATACGGAATTAGCGGAGGAAGGAAAAGTATTTAAAATATAATATTAAATTAAGTTAAGAATTTGGATGTGAATATTTAATTAAAAAAAGCTCGTTAGGTAATATGATAAAAAGGCTTATCGGTTAATGATTTTAAAATGACCAAGACGGGTTTGAAGACAGCCAGGAATAAGAATTGTATTGTCAATATATAAAATTTCAATGCTGTGAATAGAGCAGACAGTATCTGGAATACGTATTAAAGGACCACTAGATGCGACATCAAGCTCAACCAATGTTTTCAGGTTACCAAGTGATGCCGGTAAATCCTCAAGAGTATTTTTGCCAATAAACAGAAATCTCAGATTATTAAGATTCCCGGTTTCTTCAGGTAAATGCCGCAGATAGTTGTTATCCAAATAGAGGAACTCAAGGTTTGAAAGGTTGACTATCTGATCGGGCAACACAGTCAGATAATTGTTGGAAAGCTTTAACTCGACCAGTTTAGTAAGAGTACCAATCTCCGGAGGCACAGATTTTAGTTCGTTATATGCAAATGACATCCTTGTTAAATTTGCCAACTGCCCAATTTCGACTGGGATTTTCTTTAAGCGGCTGCTGGTAACCGATAAATATTCCAGTTTGGACAGACTCCCTATTTCCGAAGGCAAGGAGTCAAGATGTACTCTGAAAAGTATCAGTTCTTTAAGATTCCTGAGGCGTTCGATTTCCTGAGGCAGTGATCCTAAATTTTTATTTGATATCCTAAGCCGCTCAACAGCCAGGGGATTATTTAAAGCTTTATCAAGGCTGGTAAAGGTGCGATAGGTTGAGCATCCCGAGGGCATTGTGCAGACGGTGATGCAGGCTAATAAATAAAATATGCGGAGATAAGTACCGGAAATCATTTTGCATTACATTAAAATAATGAATACTTATTTTTTATTTTCTCCTTATCATTCTTCTCTTTTTTATCCTGCTTTTTATCTTTTTTATCATCTTTTTTATCTTTTTCGACAGGTTTATCTTTATCAAAAATCTTCTCAAGTGTTGACTTATCCTTATCCTCCTTTTTATTTATGGCTGCAAGATTTATTTCCTGGTCAATTGCAGGAAACAAGGCCTGAACAAACGCATTCCGGAGTACTTCAATTATCGCGGTCCATATCTTAGCATCGGGTTCTGACAAATCACCCTCTAAGGGAATTTTTGTGGCAAATTGATCTTTGGGCTGGTTCGTTAATATATCTGCAACCGTGCCTACCACCCCTTCCCATAATTTATGGAAGAAGCTGTCATTTCTATCTTCAGCTCCTACAACATTTAAATCCTTAATTACAGGTTTAACATATCCTATAAACTTTCCCTGCTTAGATGCTATTTCAGTATACAAACCAAAAGTACCCTTATTCACATCCACTTTAGCATATGCTGATAGAAAATCATTTAGCAGAACAAGATTCGTATTATCAAGTCTTGCATTCATATCAAAAGTTGGCCGTTCAGCCAATGGATTTAGCTTCATATTCAATTTAAAAGCTCCTTCGTAAATATCTGCATCCATGGCAATTGACGAAGGAAGTATTTCGGTAGAATCAAATGCATTTGTAAGATTTGTAGCAACTACATTCGTTCTCTTAAGAGATACATCTACATTGGGAGATGAAGTGTTATCAATATACTGTAATACTCCGTTTCTGATTTCGAATCTATTGATCTTTATAGGCATAAATTTATCAAGAAGATCCTTAAAGTCAGTAGTGTCTTCTGCTAATTGCTTTGGTTCTACCCTTTCTTTAATAATTCTAAGATGAGGATTTTCAAAAAGCAAATCTCCCACAACAGATCCATGAAAAAGCGCTTTCCATTCAAGGGACAAATCAATAACTTTTGAATCAAAAAATTTTGACTCCTTTCCTGATGTTGAATCTACTTTATTTAAATAAATATCCTTTACCTTATATGCTCCGCGGTATAAAGCAAGATCAATATCCTCTATGTGACCATAATAACCCTTCATATTAGCAAGTGTTTTGTTCGCGTAATGAAGAACCACATATGGCAGCACAAGTCTGATTACAATTAGCACAACAACTATTATAAGAAGAATACGCAACAGCCTTCCTCTTTTTGCATGTTTATTCGCCGGGTTAGAGTTTTGCTTCACTATTTAGAAATATTTAGGTTTTTTTGGAAAAATATATGCCATTTTTTAATTTGAAATAACACGTCAGAAACTTATAGAAACTACCTTCCTTGCTCATTTCTATGAAAAAAATTTTCTGAGGTATTTTCAGAAGTCGTTGCTCTGAAACCTAATCGGTTTTTATTTCGGAATAAATCTTGCTAAGCCGTTACAAAATTAAAAAAATGAAATTGAGACTTCATCTTTTTGCCATTGCGATCGCTTGTACGGTAGGTTGCAAGAATCCCGATGATAACAGCCTTAATATTTTTTCTCTGGCAGATGATATTGAACTGGGGAATCAGGTTAGCGGTGAAATTGCGAGTAACCCAGCAGAGTATCCGGTCCTAGATTCAATTCAATATGCCGATGCTTATGCTTATGTAAATAATATTCGTAATAAAATACTAAATGGCGGTAATGTCTTTTATAAAGATGAATTTGTATGGGATATGTACATAATAAATGATGATGCGACTGTGAATGCTTTTTGCACACCCGGCGGCTATATTTATATCTATACCGGATTATTAAAATATCTTGAATCTGAAGATCAGCTTGCGGGTGTAATGGGGCATGAGATGGCCCACGCCGACCGGCGCCATACAACCGACCAGCTTACAAAGGCTTATGGCGTTGAATTTCTGATCAGCATTCTATTGAGTGGAAGTGCTGTTGATTATGCTGCACTGGCAGCTAATATTGCTTTTCTTGAATTCAGCCGTGAAAATGAAACGGAAGCAGATGAATATTCTGTTATTTACTTATGTCCAACAGACTACAATGCAGCAGGATCGGCAGGATTCTTTATAAAACTGATTGAGGATGGTCAAACGGGTGATGTGCCGGTATTTTTTAGCACCCATCCAGATCCTGGAAACCGGATTGAAAACATCAATGCCGAAAAGGTCGAACAAGGGTGCATAGGTAGCGCCACTTATGATCAAGCCTATCAGGACTTTTTAGCTTCTCTGCCGTAAGGGATTTGTGGATTTTAGCTTGCTTTCATACTGGGACAGAAAGTGCTATAGTGAGGGATCCTCGAAAGTATTGCCTTGATTAATATCACCTGTTGTATATCCTTTCTTAAACCAATACATTCGCTGTTGAGAGGTTCCATGAGTGAAAGCATCAGGTACAACATGCCCCTGAGATTGCTTCTGAAGTCGGTCGTCTCCTATAGCATTTGCTGCGTTTAAAGCCTCTTCAATATCACCGGGCTCAAGGATATTTTCAAGTTCATTCGCATAATGGGCCCATACACCTGCAAAGAAGTCCGCCTGAAGCTCAGTTTTTACTGATAACTGATTGTAATCTTTTTCGCTGACTGATTCACGTGCTCTCGCCATTTTATCCGATATCCCCAATAAGTTCTGTACATGATGCCCTACTTCATGGGCTACAACATAGGCCATAGCAAAATCTCCCGGGGCCCTAAAACGAGTACGCAGATCCTGGTAGAAAGCTAAATCTATATAAAGATTCTGATCTGCAGGACAGTAGAATGGCCCGGAAGCTGCACTTCCAAATCCACATCCGGATTCAACCGAATTTTTAAATAAAACCAATGTTGGTGCCTGGTAAGTTATACCTCGCTGAGCCAGCAACCTGCTCCAAATATCCTCAGTTTCTGCAAGCACGACAGAAACAAATTGTGCCATGGTATCTTCAGATGCCTGCTGCTCGGCAGACATTGCCTGACCACCTCCGGGCAATTGTTGAAGCTGCGTAGGATCACCGCCTAATAAGAAATTCAGTAGCACAGCAACTATACCTACCAAGCCCCCTCCTATTGCAAGAGGCCCACCCATTCCACGGCGGTCGTCTACATTTGTACTAAGCCTTCTGCCTCTCCATAACATATGATTATATTTTAATTTTTTAAAATGATCTTTAGTGATGCCCTTGTTTCTGACGGTAAAATTAAAATAACTGGGCTATTTATTATCCAGAAAGCCCAACTTCATTCTACAATGGATGGCGGAAGATGACCCATCTTAGGCAACAAACATACTAAAAGGATCACCTCGTCAATAAATTTATTTAGGCATTATAGCTCCTTGTATTCCACAGCTCTGCTAATAATTTTCTCGCGGCTAAATTCATGTTCAAGCTGTTCCCTGAATTTTAGCCACCATTTTGTCTAGCTTACTTGTAATCACCTCAAAGATCAATACATAATCCCGGCAAACCTCACCTGTGGAATCACTCCACGCTCCCTCGGCCGTGGTATTACGATAAATAGTTACTCCTCCGAATTTATCTATAAATACCTTCTTTACTTTCTCATATTTAGCTCCCGGAAATTGCTTCCCATCATTGTCGTTCAACGGCAATAACAATTGTATCAAAAAATTCATACAAGAAGATTATCCGTGGTAAGGCCCGCTGCTAAGAATTAAGAGCAGCTTGTGCATCCTTATTTCCCTTTTTATATTTTATTCTTAAAAAGATCAGTAATACATTAATTATAAAGGAGAAGCAATTGGTAACAACAATGGGTATGTCTTTCTTTAAGAATCCATATGCCATCCATAAACCAAGGCCAGTAAGAAGAATAATAAGCATGATAAGAGATATATCCTCGGCTTCTTTTTTTTTCAATGTTTTTATCAGTTGTGGCAGCAAGGAGCTAGCTGTACAAATTCCTGCAGATATTCCTATTATTTGTATGAGAAGACGCTCGTCCATAAATTCTAATTCTTATTAATTTGATAGTTATAAATCCTATTTCACGGGAAATGCATTCTTGTACTATACGATTTTCCTTTCCCTTAATAAAATAATACTATTTTACCTTTTTCAAGGCGCCTACCACCGGGAATCTGAAGATGATCTTGCCAATGGGGGCATTGTATCACCTAATACAAATCCCCATGGTTTTAATGGCTCAATGCGATCAAAAATAACCTTTATAATTGCTAATAATGGAATTGATAAGAACATGCCTGGAATGCCCCACAAAGCACCACCACACAAAACCGCAATAAGAGAAACCAAAGCATTCAGCCTTACTTTCGAAGCTACAATTTTCGGAACAAGAAAATTATTGTCTATCAATTGAATTAAAAGGAACATGGCCATCACAAGCAAAGCATATGTAGGAGGCTTTGTAACTAACGTCATTACTACTGCAAGCGATAAAGCTATGAGACCTCCTACATATGGAATTATATTTAACAGGGCTCCAATAAAACCAAGCAGTATTGCATAGTCAACTCCCAGAATTAGCAATCCTATGGCATTCAGCGCGGCAACAATAGCAGTTTCAATTAACAACCCAATGAGGTAACTCTGAATTACAGTTTTGCTTTCTACAAGAACCTCTGCAACGGTGCCGTGCTCTGTTCTGTGAAATAATTTCTTTATAAATTCCAGCAACAGCGGCTTGTAAAAAAGAAGCATGAAAATATAAACCGGCAGCAACAATATTACTATAAGCAAGCCTGATACTGTAGTGAGCGTTTTTCCAATTAGCAAATTGCTGTTTTCAACTGCATCTTGTTTTGTCTGTTTAATCCAACTATTAATATTGGGAGTACTTATATTGAATTCTGAGGAGACCCAGGAAACGATCATTGAAAGCAATTCATTGAATTTTTCCTTCCTTTAGTTCGGGGAAGGCTTCGCTAAACATGCTCATTTGTGAAGCGATAAAAAATACCAGCATTCCAAAAAAAGTCATGGTCAAAATAATGGTAATCACGATAGCAAGTACACGATTAAGTTTATAGCGATGCAGGAAATTTACTACCCGGTTGAGGAGAATCGCAAAAATTGTTGCATAAATAAGCGGGACAATGATGCTCTGCCCCACATATAACATAAAAATAAAGGTGAAGGTACCAAGGCAGATTAATGATGCCCTAATATAAAAAGGGATTCTTTCAGGCACAGTCACTATTTCCGCCTTGCTCGCATGACGAACCAGAGAATAAGACCGATGATTGCCACTACCAGAAAAATCCCAAGGCCCATTCCAGCCTTAAATATTCCACCGGCTAAATCGCATGAGCTGAAAACAAAGAGCACACATATTATCAAAATGAAACGAAGCTTATCCATTTGGTTAATGATTTAGTGATGATTTTTAATGATAAGATTTAAATATTTTTTTGAATATATGGTTTTGCTCACCTGATATTCTCGATCTTCTTTACCAGATGCACTACGATGAATTATACTGATAATTATGGACAGGCATTAGGGCTTCTGTTCTCTATTTAATCCCCGACCAGTTTTCTGCTGCAGTTCCTCTATTCTTTTCGATGCCTGAGCCTTTGTTAGATTTTCATCCATAGGTTCTTTGGCTTCATCTGAAAGGGTTTGTAAATATGAGCGTTGCGCTCCAGTCATTGGTTCATCACCTGTAACCCAGTTATCGGGATCCTTTACAGTATTTGATCCATTGGTCGGTTTCGATTCTTCTGTGTTCTCTCCACTGTCACGTGGCTGATCATTTGTATTATCCTGCATAAGAGAATTTTAATAGCTGATAAAAT
>JACCZV010000293.1 GCA_013695775.1 Chitinophagales bacterium
GACCGATATCCTACTTCATAGCATTGCCTAACGATTTCACGGAACTCGAAAGGAGGATGAAACGCTTCTTTAAAGAAACGACCAACGAATTTCCCTCCACTGTTAAGGTCAATAAAAATCTGATCAACACTTTTTGAGATAAGGTGTTCTCGTGGCTGGGAGTTCATCAAAGATATGAGTTACGATTATTGCTAACCCGGAGAATGCTGCTCAATAGAGAAAAACGATTTATAAAGAGAATCTTAAACTGCTGCTTCACCATGCATCTTTGCAACCCGACTTAACCTAAATGGAGGAATTGTTAATCCCCATTTAACTGGTGCAAAGTAATGCCTTATTATCACTTCCAACCACGTATTTTTTTGCAATCATTTGCTCCGGGAAAAATGCACTACCGAATTCTAACCGATCAGCTTAAATGTTGAAGTGCAAGTGTTACATTTTTTTCTATTCTCGAGATAATATTTTCCCCTCCTTTTTTCTGAAAAGTTTTGCCTGTGATCTTTTCAAATAATTCAATATAGCGTTCTGAAATCTGGTTGACCCAATCATCAGTCATTTCAGGAACATGCTGACCTTCTTTGCCCATAAAATTATTTGCGATCAACCATTCTCTAACAAATTCTTTTGAAAGCTGAACCTGATGATCACCGTTTTTCTGGCGTTCTTCATAACCCTCAAGGAAAAAATAGCGGGAAGAATCAGGAGTATGGATTTCGTCTATCAGGCATATGACCCCATCTAATTCACCAAACTCGTATTTTGAATCTACGAGGATCAGCCCTCGTTCATTGGCGTATACAGCACCGTAGGCATAAAGCTTTCGGGTGTACTCCTCTAAAGTTTCATATACATTTTTGGAAACAATGTTTTGTCGAATAATCTCTTCACGACTGATATCCATATCGTGCCCAGCATCGGCCTTGGTAGATGGTGTTATGATTGGCAAGGGAAACTTTTCATTAACTTTCATTCCATCAGGCAGATCTACCCCGCACAAATTCCTCTTGCCCATCTCATATTCACGTGCGGCATGGCCTGCAAGGTATCCTCTGATTACCATCTCTAATTTGAAAGGCTTGCACTTTTTACCAATTGTGACATTCGGGTCTGGAATGTCAATTACCCAATTAGGGACCAGGTGCTTCGTTGCAAGAAGAAATTCCCCAGCAACCTGGTTCAAAACCTGGCCTTTATAAGGTACCGGTTGCGGGAGCACCACATCGAAGGCTGAAATACGGTCAGTGGCTACCATCACGATATATTTATCACCGATGGTGTAGACATCACGAACTTTCCCGCGATAGACCTCCGTTTGGTTTACAAATTTAAAATCCGTATCAAATACAGTCGTTGGCATCAAGGCATTTTGCCAAAGATATGGTTATACATTTGAGGGTAAAGCAATATGAGTGCGCTGTTTAATGCTTTCATACAACAGATTCATTCTAAATCATGCAGGTCATTGTATGGGAAGCGAAAGAAATTTCTCTTCCTGAAAAAACTTTATCTGCAGGAACAGAAATAAATCCATGCTGTCATTTACCTGATCTTATCAGCACTTTTCTAATTTTGTCGCAAATTGGTGATGTATGATCATACGAAGTAGGGCGCCATTAAGAATAGGATTGGCGGGCGGAGGAACAGATGTAAGTCCCTACTCAGATCAATATGGTGGCGCAATTTTGAATGCTACCATCAGTCTATTTGCATATGCCACCATTGAGCCAATGCACAATGGTAAAATAATCATACATGCTATTGACAAAAATGAAAAGATAGAACTTGATGCAGAAGAAGAATTACCAATAGATGGTGAGCTTGTGCTGGCCAAAGGAACGTACAACCGTATCGTAAAAGATTTTTCACATAAGCCACTTAGCTTCCGGCTCTCCACTTATGTAGATGCTCCTGCAGGATCGGGGCTTGGCACTTCATCCACCCTGGTGGTTGCCATCATAGGTGCCTTTGCTGAATGGCTGAAGCTTCCTTTGGGTGAATATGATATGGCGAGACTTGCATTTGACATAGAGCGGAAGGATTTAGCTATGGCGGGTGGAAAGCAGGATCAATACGCTGCCACCTTTGGCGGATTCAATTTTATGGAGTTTTATAAGGATGATAAAGTAATTGTAAATCCACTGCGTATAAAAGACAATTATCTGAATGAAATGCAGCTCAACATGCTCCTATATTATACTGGTACAAGCAGGCTGTCATCAAAAATCATCGAAATGCAGAGTGGTAACATCACAGCCAAAAAACCTAAATCCATTGAAGCAATGCATAAGCTGAAAGAGCAGGCGGTTCATATGAAGGAGGCAATTCTGCAGGGAAACCTGAGTGAGATTGGAGAGATATTGAATTTCGGATGGGAATTCAAAAAACAAACTGCTGATGGCATTTCAAGCGCTATGATCGATAAGATATATGAAGCGGCATTGGAGGCCGGTGCAAATGGCGGAAAAATCTCCGGTGCCGGCGGGGGAGGATTCATGTTTTTCTACTGTCCTCGTCATACCCGCTATTCGGTGCTTGAAAGGTTGCATGAATTTGGGGGTGAATTCAGAAGATTTCAATTCACCGATACAGGTGTTACAACATGGCGGGCTAAATAATTTTGTGAGACAATTATTGAAAGTATAAAGATTCTTTAACAAGGGCTTAAGCATACCAACACCTTAGAATTTAATTGTAAAATTTATCTAATTATATCCAGGCATGAACAAAATTAAAGAGATCATCACCGCGTCTATCTCCACCAAAGAAAAAATTCTTCATGACCCTAACATAATTAACACCATACAAAAGGTTGCTGATGAAATTGTAAAATGTTACAGTCATGATGGAAAAGTGCTTTTTTGCGGGAACGGAGGCAGCGCAGCCGATGCCCAGCACATTGCCGCAGAATTGAGCGGCAGATTCTATTTCGATCGCGATCCGCTTGATGCGGAAGCTCTTCATGTAAATACTTCATACATCACTGCCGTGGCTAACGACTATTCTTATGATCAGATTTATTCCCGCCTGGTAAAGGCCAGGGGTAAAAAAGGAGATGTGATCGTAGGCATTTCAACTTCAGGCAATTCGGGCAACGTGATAAAAGCTTTGGAATTAGCAAATCAGCTTGGTATGATAACCGTGGGAATGACCGGCGAAAGTGGTGGCAAGATGAAAGCTCTTTCAACCTATTTGCTGAATGCACCCTCGTCAGATACTCCACGAATTCAGGAGTCTCACATCATGATCGGGCATATTATATGTGAGTTGGTGGAGGATAAAATGTTTGAGAGGAAGGAATGATCTTCTTGATAATATTGAAACTTAGATAACTCATTTATCCATTGATTAAAACAGCGATTGTTTTAGCGGGAGGTTTCGGAACCCGGCTTCAGCATGTTGTTAGGGATTTTCCGAAGCCGATGGCAGATATCAATGGAAAGCCTTTTCTGCAGTATGTGCTGGATTATTTGGCGAAGCAAAATATCAATAAGGTAATATTATCAGTCGGCTATAAATGGGAAAAAATCAGGGAATATTTTGGAGATCGATATCTCTCCGCATCATTGGCGTATGTGATTGAAGAATCACCCTTAGGAACAGGGGGAGCGATTTTAAAAGCGGTGAAAGGCAACAGTGATCACGATTTTCTGGTTTTGAATGGCGACACATTTTTTGAAGTGGATATTGAACTATTTTACCAATCTCATCATGATCGCAACTCGCTTCTTTCACTGGCGTTGAAACGCATGACCAATTTTGATCGCTACGGTGTTGTAGTAACTCGTTCAAATGGACTTATTGTCTCATTCCAGGAAAAGAAAAAATACGAGGAGGGGAACATTAATGGTGGCATTTATTTGTTGAATAGAAGCCTTTTTGACGGCTTGAATTTACCTGAGAAATTTTCGTTTGAAACAGATTTGATGGAGCAATATCATAAGACAATTGATTTTTACGGTTTCGTTTTTGACGATTATTTCATTGATATCGGAATTCCAGAAGACTATGCCCGTGCCCAAACAGAGTTTCATCAATTTGAAGATTGATAAAAGCTGGACACTCTTTCTCGACCGGGATGGAGTGATAAACCGAAAAATTGATGGCGACTATGTTCGAAATCTCAACCAATTTGAATGGCTGCCCGGCATTCATGATTCAATCCGGCAATTGTCATTAGTTTTTGGAAAAATAATTATTGTAACCAATCAACAGGGCGTAGGCAAAGGACTGATGACTCATGAAGAGGTAAATACAATTCATGAACATATTAAAAATCTCGTTGCTGAAAAAGGAGGAAAAATTGATGCGATATATTATGCCCCCGAACTAAAATCAGAAAATTCAGACCTCCGTAAACCAAATATCGGGATGGCACACTTGGCGAAAAATGATTTTCCTGGTATAGATTTTTTGAAGTCAATAATGGTGGGGGATACAATGAGTGATATGCAATTTGGAAAAAAAGCGGGGATGATTACAGTTTTTATCACGAATGTAAAATTGCCCCCAGAGAGTCTTAATCTAATTGATTTGCATTTTGAAGATGTTGCTGCTTTTGCTGTGTATATTCAAAATCCGGGGTCATAAGTAAAATTAAATTTCTTATTTGGTATTTGAACAGCAATTAAGCCTAAGCGAAGAGAGGCGATAACATTTGATTTTCCTTAACAAAGGTTTGAATTCCATTTAATATTATTCTACTCCCGTTAAGTTTATAGTCGCTAAGCCCCATTATATTTGCGGTCGAATTCAACTAACGTAAACATTAAATATGAAGAAGGGTAGCCTCATTGTCCTTATATCCGCAGCAGTCATTGTCCTCGCCGGAAGTTTTATGGTTTATAAAATGAAGACTAAAGACAAATC
>JACCZV010000329.1 GCA_013695775.1 Chitinophagales bacterium
GCGTTGTAATGTCAATGAGATTTTTGTCAGGGGCGAGCATCTTTAGGCTATTCTCAGTTGGAAGTTCAAGATTGAGACTTAATCTATCAGCATACAGACCTGCCTCATGCATCAGTTCATTGCTTGCTCCCGGTATGGCTTTCAGATGAATATAGCCGTTGAAATTTTGGTCAGCTCGCAGTTTCCGGGCAACCTGTACTAATCGCTCCATGGTGAAGTCGGCATTTTTGAAAATCCCAGAGCTGAGGAATAACCCCTCTATATAATTTCTACGATAAAAGTTTATTGTAAGATCAACTACTTCGTCTACTGTAAACGCCGCACGTTTTACATCATTACTCCGTCGTGAGACGCAATATGCACAATCGAAAATGCAGTGGTTTGTAAGCAGAATCTTTAGCAAAGAAACACACCTACCGTCTTCAGTATAAGTATGGCATATTCCCATACCAGAAGAGTTACCAAGACCTTTGTTTTTATTACTTCGCTTGCTTCCGCTCGATGCACAGCTTACGTCATATTTTGCAGCATCTGCAAGAATGGATAATTTCTCCATTAACCTGTCACTCATAAGAATGGTAGTATTACAATCATTTCTCAGAAATCAATTTAGAGTAATGATTGAAACTATCCTTCCACACAAACACAGAAATTAATTTTATATAAAAGCTTTATGACATGCTGCAGTATTCACTTAGAAATTTCTCAATAACAAGTATTCCTTAAATAAGAAATCGTTTCTTTCGCTCCTTTCTTTGCCTGCTTTTGTTTTACAAAGGCCAACCACAACCAAGACAGTTGCTTGAATTCTTTAATTATTATCTTAGGAAATCATTCCGCTAAATAAAAATAACTTCTATATTATTATATATAGACATTAGTTAGCAGAACCATTAAACTGGAGCCACAGCTATAACTTTTAAAGAATTAGATGGTTATTTCAGGTTGCCCGATTCTGTGAAGTAGTTTAGAGCAAATGGCCAGAAGCATATTCAACAGCGGCATTAATATCGTTGTCACTCAGATGGGGATATGCTTTTAACAAAGATTCTTTTGTCTCTCCTGCGGCAATATATTCAACTATGGCTTTTACAGTAACGCGCATTCCGCGTATCGTAGGCTCGCCATTGCAGAGATCAGGAATTATGGTGATTCGTTCCAGCATGTTCATCGCAAAAAACAGTTGAGGCACGAATGTACGGAAATAGAAATAAGAAATTTTTGGAACTTCCAAAGAGTATGATCTTCCATTGTTCTTTCCTAACATCATCCTTGTCACGTTCCAATCATACCGCCGCCATTCCAATCCCGTTTTCTACAGGATGAAACAATCTGTACAATATGGTAGAATTTATTTTTTTTTACCAAAGCCGAAATAGATTGCTTCGTCGCCCTCAACTCATGCTCCCCTGCTCCTCGCAATGACGATATAGTGGGAAGGGCTTTGGAGTGGGCATTGTGAGGCGGCCGATCCTTGATTAGCAGCGTCAATCAATCATACCATACAACATCAAACTCTTTTCTAACTTGTGGCCGTATCTCAACTAAAAAAGTACAACGAGTATGGATTACGATTTAATCGTGATTGGTAGTGGGCCGGGTGGATATGTAGCGGCGATCCGAGCTTCTCAGCTAAACTTGAAAACCGCGATAGTGGAGCGTGAATCTCTCGGGGGAATCTGTTTGAATTGGGGCTGCATTCCTACTAAGGCACTGTTAAAAAGTGCAAATGTTTTTGAGTACATAAAGCATTCGCAGGATTATGGAATAATTGTGTCAGAAAGTAAAATAAATTTCGATGGCATAATAAAGCGCAGCCGCGATGTAGCCAACGGCATGAGCCGGGGTGTCCAGTTTCTCATGAAAAAAAATAAGATTGATGTGATCATGGGTACTGCCAGAGTGAAATCCGGAAAAAAGATAGAGGTGACCGATGAGTCAGGTAAGGTTACCGGAATGACAGCGAAAAACATCATGATTGCCACGGGAAGCCGCTCTAAAAATTTGCCGGCCTTAAGTCAGGATGGCAAACTAATTATTGGGTATAGGGAAGCAATGGTATTGCCAAAGCTGCCGGCAACTATGATAATTGTAGGAGCCGGTGCAATTGGATGTGAATTCGCATATTTCTACAACACATTAGGAGTTAAAGTGACACTCATAGAATTTCTACCCAACATTGTACCCGTTGAGGATGAAGAGATTTCAAAAGAGCTGGAGAAGAGTTTTAAAAAGCAGGGCATTGTTGTGATGACGAATTCCGCAGTTGAAAAGGTAGAGTCTGGAGGATCTGGAAGCAGGGTAACTGTAAAAACGTTTCAGGGACAACAGGTAATTGAATGCGAAATAGTGCTATCGGCTGCGGGGGTATCTGCTAATATTGAAAACCTTGGTCTTGAAGAAACCGGAATTAAAACAGACAAGGGCAAGGTGCTGGTAGACGATTTTTATCAAACCAATGTGCAGGGATATTATGCAATAGGCGACATAGTTAAAGGTCCTGCTCTTGCACATGTAGCCAGTGCGGAGGGGATTATCTGTGTGGAAAAAATAGCAGGCAAGAATCCAGAATCATTAAATTATAATAATCTGCCGGGATGCACTTATTGTTCTCCTGAGATTGCATCGGTAGGTTACACGGAAAGGGCAGCAAAGGATGCCGGCTACCAGGTTAAGGTTGGAAAATTTCCATTCAGCGCTTCGGGAAAAGCAAGTTCTGCAGGAGCAAAGGAGGGTTTTGTAAAGCTGATATTTGATGAGAAATACGGAGAGTTTCTTGGGGCTCATATGATAGGTTCAAATGTTACCGAGATGATAGCAGAATGCGTAGCTGCACGCAAGCTTGAAACAACAGGTCATGAACTTATCAAAACTGTTCATCCGCATCCAACGATGAGTGAAGCCATTATGGAGGCCGCCGCTGCAGCATATGGAGAGGTTATTCACCTTTAATATTGCATTTTTACACACTAGTTTTTTGAGATTGAATAGATTTAGTCTGATTTTTTTACTCTGAAAATTTATATTTTGAAGGATGCTTTCTCATAAAGCAAAATATGGTTTAAAAGCGGCATTTTATCTCGCTCGTCACTACGATCAGGGGCCTGTGCTTATTTCAGAGCTGGCCTCAGCCGAATACATTCCTAAAAAATTTCTAGAAAATATCCTGCTCGAATTAAAAAAGCAGGGCATCCTCTATAGCCGAATGGGTAAAGGTGGTGGTTACTCCCTGGCCAAGGCTCCTGGCAAAATTTATTTAGGGCAGATCATTCGTGTGCTTGATGGGCCACTTGCTGCAGTACAATGTGTAAGCAAGTCTGCATATGTACGGTGTGTTGAATGCAAGGATGAGCGTACCTGTGAAATAAGAAAAGTAATGAAGCACGTAAGGGATGCTACGGCGGCAATACTTGACCGCACCTCACTTGAAGATGCGATGCATGCCAACCTTAAGGTTAGCAAGTTGACACAAAACCGGGTGTGAAAGTTTAGGTGAAATGATTACAGTCTCTTCTATAAATTTTCTTAACCCCCGCTCGCGAACTTTAATGGCTACTAAGGAATTTTTTCACCTGGTCAAAATATTCGTTTTTGTTTGACTCGAAGTTTTTCTCATTTGTACTGCCAGGCACTATATATACTACGAGATTTTTGGGATGCACTTTTTGCAGCTGTTTTATGTCATCGGGTCCCGCGAGATCATCATTTTGCCCTACAATGATCATGATTCCTGAAAGATTGTCCTGTGTTTTTCCATCCTGCATAGCATAAAGAGGTTCCATATAATTTTTATCATACGCCAACGGCATTATAATTTGTTGTTGTCGTTTTTCCTGATACTTATTTTTCGTATCTTCAAAAGATAGATATGGACCATCGGCAATGATCCTTCGTACCTGGGTACTGTTGCATCCTACACCAATAGAAAGGCCGGCTCCTACACCAATTCCATAAAGATCGCACATACCGGGGCTATATGTTTTCCTCATAAAATCCAACACCCCCTGCAAATCCTTTACAAATTGAGGATATATAAAAAGCTTTTGATTGATGTTGAAAGAATCACTTTTCCCATACCCGCGATAGTCATAAGTAAGCACGTTATATCCTGCAGAAAGAAACTGCGCAACCAACTCAATGTTGTCGGCCATGTTACCATTGCCATCATCACTTATCACAATAAATTTCTTCGTTTCTGACATCGGCTTAAATATCCACGCATTCAATTTCAAACCATCTGTGGCAGGAATTGAGACTTCTTTATAGTCCATGCCATAGTCGCTCGGTAAGGTTGAATATTCCTTCGACGGGTTCAATGCAAAAACGGGAATTGCTGCTACGATTGCCAGTACCAATAATTTTATACTTTTCATCTGGTATTTTTATTTTAAAGAGGAAGTGCCAAAAGTAAAAATTATGCCGAATCCATAACAGCCTGGAAGAGCTTTACGAATAGCTGACTTTACGAATGTTTAAATGAATGTTAAGAGCACGCCCTGCAGGATCATAACCAACCTTTCCGTATTAAGCAAACATAAAATTACCTTTGCATAATAGTCATTCATTCCGGGTACGATTCAATGAACCAGGCAGATACTTTCCGACACAGGGGCATGCGAAAAAAGCTGGTGGAGCTGATTAAATCACGGGGTATCATAGATGCTGAAGTACTAAGGGCTATCGAGGTAGTACCACGTCATTTGTTCGCTTTTGAAAGTGCTTTTATTGAGAGAGCATATGAAGACAATGCATTCCCTATAGGAGAAGGACAGACTATCTCTCAACCATATACTGTTGCTTATCAAACACAATTATTAGAGGTAAGAAAAGGCGATAGAATTCTTGAAGTTGGCACCGGATCAGGGTATCAGTCATGCATTCTCGCAGAGATGAATTCAAGGATTTTTACTATTGAGCGAATGAAATCATTGTATGAGAAAGCCAAAACAACAATTTCATGGCTGGGATATTCACAGGTCAAATGTTTTTATGGCGATGGCTACGAGGGGCTTCCAACATTTGCACCGTTCGACAAGATCATAGTTACCGCTGCAGCGCCCTATGTTCCGGAAAAACTGATCTTGCAGCTAAAGGTTGGTGGAATGCTTATAATTCCGGTAGGTAGCGGAGAATTGCAAGTGATGAAGCGCTTCATCAAATTCTCTGCACATGAGTTAAAAGAAGAGGTATATGATTATTTTAAATTTGTTCCGTTGCTGCATGGGAAGAGAAATTAATGCTGCAGGTTTAAGCGGGATTTAAAATTCCATTCACCATTAGGTTTCCTGCCAGGCAATCCTGATCTGCTTAAAGTCAATAACTATCCAATAAAATTTCATTTGAATGCATTCAAACCAGTAACATCCATTCCGGTAATCAGCAGATGAATGTCATGGGTTCCTTCGTAGGTTACTACAGATTCTAAGTTCATCATATGCCGCATGATGGGATATTCACCAGTGATACCCATGCCACCATGTATCTGCCGTGCTTCTCTTGCTATATTAAGTGCAATTTCGACGCTGTTTCGTTTCGCCATCGAAATCTGTCCGGAGGTAGCGCGGTTTTCATTCATGAGCATTCCGAGGCGCCACACCAGAAGCTGGGCTTTTGTAATTTCGGTTACCATCTCTGCGAGTTTTTTTTGTGTCAGCTGAAAGCTGCCAATAGGTTTTCCGAATTGAATACGTTCTTTTGAATATCGCAAAGCTGAATCGTAGCAATCCATCGCTGCACCCAATGCACCCCACGCAATGCCATACCGTGCTTTTGAAAGGCAGCCAAGAGGACCTTTCAATCCTTTCACGTTAGGGAATATATTTTCTTTGGGCACCTGAACATTATCGAACACGAGTTCGCCTGTTGAAGAGGCACGCAACGACCATTTGCCGTGTGTTTCGGGTGTGGTGAAACCCTGCATGCCACGCTCCACAATTAATCCACGGATGTCACCACCTTCATCTTTAGCCCATACCACTGCAATGTCGGCAAAGGGAGCATTTGAAATCCACATCTTTGCACCATTGAGTACAACGTGATCGCCCGCATCTTTATAATTGGAGATCATGTCAGAGGGGTTTGATCCGTAATCAGGCTCAGTTAACCCGAAGCAGCCCATCCACTCTCCACTTGCAAGCTTAGGGAGATATTTCCTTCTCTGCGCCTCACTGCCATAGGCGTATATTGGATACATAACAAGAGATCCCTGCACAGAGGCAGTGGAACGAATGCCAGAGTCTCCCCTCTCGATCTCCTGCATCATTAATCCATAAGAGATAGAGTCTAATCCACCACCACCATATTCCACAGGAATGGTTGGCCCGAAACAACCTATCTCTGCGAGTCCCTTTATCAGAAGTTTTGGAAACTCACCCCTTTGGGCATACTCCTCAATTATGGGTGAAACTTCTTTTTTCACCCAGGCTCTCACCATATCACGAATCAGCTTTTGTTCTTCAGTGAACAGCTCATCTACCTGATAGTAATCTGGTTGCTGAAATCGGTCTTGGTACATCTGTTAGCTTTATGGCGCAAATGTAGGGATTGCCAACATTCTTATAGATCACTATTTAAAAGAAGGAAAACAGATAGCCGTTGATGATGACGTTGGGAAATCAATCAAATAAAATTCTCTTTCTCATTAAGCTCATGAATGATGGCATCACATGTATTTATAATTTCAGGTTAGATATTTGAGGATGAATATACTTAAAAAACAATTCAAATATTTATGATTATCGCTCTTGAAGGAATGATATTCCATGCCCGAATAGGTTATTATGATGAAGAGCAACTGTTGAGAAATAAGATTGAAGTTTCTGTAGAGGTGACCATTGATTCCAACGTTAAGGAGCCTATGGATGATATTGACACCACCATTAATTATGAAAATGTTTATGAGTTGATTAAGAACATTGTTTCGGAGCCATCAAAACTAATTGAGTCGCTGGTGAAGAAAATAATATTGCAAATTGCATCCGGATATCCATCGGCGAAAAGCATTAAAGTTCGCGTTGCAAAAATAAATCCGCCATTGAGCGGTCAGGTAGAAAGGGTTTGGGTGAAGGAGGAGTGGGTGCAAGGGGTCTGAAGGGAAAGATTCACAAATTGCGAATCCGGTTTAAGTTATACATTATAATTTATATATCTATGAAATTTAGTGAAATTAATTACGAAAGGCCTGACCTCGGGAAGATGAAAGAGGAGTTCAGCACTTTATTGCATGATTTCAGAGCCGCTGCTTCTGCATCTGCCCAAATAGAGGTTATCGACAAAATATATCAGCAACGGGCGCATTTTGAAAGCATGGGCAATGTAGCAAATATCCGACATACAATAAACACGAGTGATTCCTTTTTCGAAAAAGAGCAAGATTATTTCGACAATCATTATCCTATCTACCTGGATCTGGTATCACAATTTTATAAAGAGCTGCTTGAGTCAACTTTTCAGAAGGAACTTCAGGAAAAATTTGGCAGGCAATTGTTTGAGATTGCGCGGATGACAAGAAAGACCTTTTCACCGGAAATAATTCATGAGCTTCAGCGCGAAAACGAACTTGCCACGGAATACACAAAGCTGGTTGCTACAGCTGAAATTGAATTTGATGGGAGTGTATTAAATCTTGCAGCCATGGTACCATATAAGGTCTCTGCCAATAGAGTAATCAGGAAGTCAGCTCATGAAAAAACAGATGAATTTTTTGTTACTCAGTCTGCAGAATTTGATCGCATTTTTAATGAGCTTGTGAAGGTGCGGCATACAATCGCACAGAAGCTTGGGTTTGAAAATTTTGTTTCAGTGGGTTACCTGCGAATGTTCCGTACAGATTATGATGCAGAAATGGTAAAGGAATTTCGGAAAAAGGTTGAGGAAAAGATTGTTCCACTTGTTACACAGCTTAAAAGTCGACAGTGCAAACGGCTTCAATTAGAAACACTGATGTACTATGATGAGCCACTTGACTACCGCAGCGGAAATGCGCAACCTAAAGGCTCTCCGGAATGGATCATGCAAAATGCTGCTACAATGTACAGGGAACTGTCACCGGAGACAGGAGAATTTTTTCAATTCATGCTCGACAATGAATTGATGGATCTTGTGAACAAGCCAAACAAGGCAAGTGGGGGTTATTGCACTTTCATAAGCGAAACCCTCAGTCCATTCATATTCTCAAATTTCAATGGCACATCGAACGACATTGATGTGCTTACCCATGAAGCGGGTCATGCTTTTCAAACATTCTGCAGCCGGCATCTGGGCCTTGAAGAATATTTTTTTCCAACCAGTGAAGCAGCGGAAATACATTCGATGAGCATGGAATTTTTAACCTGGCCCTGGATGAATTTATTTTTTGATGACCAGACGGAGAAATACAAATTTGCACACCTAAGCCATTCTCTGATCTTTTTGCCTTATGGAGTTGCTGTTGATGAGTTCCAGCACCATATCTATCAACATCCTGATCTTACGCCCGCAGAGAGAAATGCTTTTTGGAGAACTCTTGAAAAAAAATATCTGCCGCATCGTGTTTATGAAAATAATGAGTACTTAGAACAAGGAGGTTATTGGCAAAGGCAGGCACACATTTACAAGCATCCTTTTTATTATATTGATTATACTCTTGCGCAAATCTGTGCTTTTCAGTTCTGGATCAAATCAAATAAGAACCGTGATGAGGCAATTAGAAATTATATTGAGTTATGCTGTGAGGGAGGGAGTAAATCATTTCTCGAACTGGTTAAAATTGCAAAGCTTGATTCACCCTTCGAAGATCATACTTTTATTAGTACGGTAACTGCAATAAATACCTGGCTGGCCCAAATAGACGACAATGCATTAAATTGATTTGAGAGAAGCAGGTTACTATAATGCCAGATTTATATAGTACATCCCTTGCTTAAAAATTAACTTGCAATGCAACATTGTGGGTAATCAATCACAGCTGGTTCCTTGATTTACCCACAACTTTAATATTTGTAGGGCGGAATCAGTCAATTCGGTCGGTGAAAGGGAATAAGAAGGAGGCATATCGCCTTCCGGATCAAATACCCTTGTTTCCATACTTCCATTATTCACTTTGTCTACCAGCCCGATGCAAGTGGTGAAATCGCCGGAAGCTCCCTGATTACTTTGGGAGACATGACAATTTTGACCACCCGTTCCATAACAATAGGTCTCCATTATTGGAACAATGTCTTTTGAAAAAGTGACTACCACCGAATCGTTAAGAACAGGATCAGAGGGCAATACCATATCGCTTTTATCAGAAGAACACCGGGAAAAAATAGCGAGACTTAAAAATAAAAATATATAGAACTTCATAAGACATAAAAATAAAAAGGGTGGAATAAATTCCACCCTTTCCGGATATAAAAATCTACTGCTTGATTAATTTCCCCAATACCGAATCAAATCCTTCAGCATTAAGATTTAAAAAATACATCCCTTTATCAACTGACTTCAGATCAAAGTTAAAATTATTCTGACCTATGCTTAGGTTCACCATTGTACTTGACACCACTTTACCACTAAGATCTACAAGGTCAACTTTGACATCCATCTCAGTTACAGAATTGAGTGAAATTGATATGTAATCTATAGCAGGGTTAGGAAAAAAGCTATACTCCGTAAAGGTGGCTTCCATACTCGCAATTCCAACTGCTGTATTAAAGCAGTCAGCCCCGCGGGTTACCTGGCCTCTTATTTCTCCGTCAGGAAAAGAAGCTGTGTAAATGTTTACATATACGCTGTCATTAATAAATTTTGCACTCATGGCAGTTGTGAAGGGTACAGTATCCTCACTGGTCCAATAACCAAAAGCAGCATCGTCAGTTCCACTCATTGTAAACCAATCTGTAAATCCAAAAATTACATCCCCAATTTGTCCGGCCACATTATTATGAAAGTGAGCTCCTGTTATGGGACCTGTTAATCCACTTACGACAATCATCACATGTGCATTTTCCTGGTCACGATCTATAGTTACAATACCTGATCCGGTTGCGGTCCAGGAAGTAGCAGGTACCTCCTGCGAGGCATCGATAGGAAACGTATAACCTTCCCGTGCATAACGGTATACCTGCCCGCGGATTTCTCCATTAGGATTTGCAGCCGTAGGAATATTAAAGTAGATGCCTCCTTTAATAAATTGATTGATCAGCTCTTTAGGTAATTCACTTCCGGTAAACATTCCAACAAATTGGTTGCCTGTGCTATCACCGGTTGCATCAAGCACCACTGCCCCGACAGTACCTTTAATACCTATATGAAAATGCGCGCCTGTGGCAGGTCCACTCAAGCCGGTATAAATTACGTGATACCACAAGGTATCCATTGTAGAGCTAAGCTTAACGGAAGCAACACCCATTGCATCCGTTACAACAGGAGGAACTTCCTGTGATCCATCAAGCCTTGCATCAAAAGCAAGCATATTACTATTTGTTATAACCTGACCCCTGATCTCTCCGGAAGGATTGGTAACTGTATGAACATTAATGTAAATATTTCCTGCCAGCAGATCAGTTAGAAATGTGGAGTCTGCCAGAAATCCCAATGAATCAAGATCTCCTACTATAACATTTCCATTCACAAAAGAAGTTAAATCCACTACCACATCACCTACAACTCCAGGCGCACCCATATGAAAATGGGCACCAGTAATAGAATCGCTCAACTCGGCAACTATCACTTTGAAGCTCATGTTTTCATAATTTTTTGAGACGTCAAAAATCCCAAAGCCATAAGCAGGGGTTTCTACAGCGGGCACTTCCTGTTCACCACTCAACATGGCGGTGAAAGCAAAATCTGTCTCAAGAGTAATCTGTCCGCGGATCTCCCCATCCGGATTTTGAGCCGTTTGTACATTAATGTAAATTTCAGATTGCAGCAGTTTTGTAATAACTGCGGCATTAAGCTGGTTTCCTGATAATGAAGCACTGATGTCATTGCCGGAGAGAGAGAGAAAAGATGTTAGATCTAATACTACATCCCCAACAACTCCGAGCGCTCCTTCATGGAGGTGAGCACCGGTAATTGGGCCACTTAAGCCATTTACACTGGCACGGATACATATTGTATCCATGGTAGCATTTAAGACTAAGGATGCTACACCAACAGCGTTTGTGACAACTGCAGGCACCTCCTGTTCACCATTCATTTTTGCGGAAAAAGTAAGATTTCCACTTAGATGATCGGCGTTTGCTGAAAAGGCTGCAAGAAATGATACAGCCATTATTAGTGTTATTATTCGTTTCATAAAAGTGATTTAATTTTTAAAAGTGATTGTAGAAGACACATACGGTAAAATGAATTTTATGGATTTCATGCAAAATTGCACGTTTTTTTTAAACTGCAGAAGGTGCAGGAGGCAGCAAACTTGGGTATCATGCGTTTTACATTGATAAAACTGACTCTCGAATGGTTATAACTTACTTTTATGTAAGAGAGAGATTGTTTACTTATCTACACCCAACATCTGCTTATGAAAACGTTTCACCGTACTGTAGTATTTAGCACTTTGTTGCTCTGTTCCTGTGGTGCAAATTCCTCTGATTCAGATTTAAAATATGTCTTTTCGCATAATAGCACATCAGATATAAAAAGTAAAATCAACGGAGCAAGTATTGTAGCTCCCTCACACCCTGTTGATGATGCTGCTTTCCGGCAGCTCGCTTCACATCATGTAAACTTTATTTGCCTGCTGCCATTTGCATATGTAAGAGAAGGAAATCCTGAAGTGTTTTATAATAAATTTTTTCAATGGTGGGGAGAGAAACCTGAAGGCATTGCAGAGTGCATCAGAATGGCAAAGCTCCATAACATGAGTGTGATGGTGAAACCGCAATTATGGATTAGTGATGGATTGTATACCGGTGATCTGAAGTTTGCAAATGATGAAGAATGGCAAGTATTTGAACAGACTTACTACACTTATCTACTCACGATGCTCACTGTTGCTGATTCAATGGATGCAGATTGGTTTTGTGTTGGTACTGAGCTCGGGCAGTTTGTGAAAAACAGGAGCTCCTTCTGGTCGTCGTTTATTGATTCGGCAAGAAAACATTTCAGTGGGCGACTTACTTATGCAGAAAATTGGGATAATTATGAGAGCTTTCCACATTGGAATAAATTAGATGCGATAGGCATCAACGCATATTTCCCGCTTTCTGATTCACTAACTCCATCTG
>JACCZV010000034.1 GCA_013695775.1 Chitinophagales bacterium
TCTTTACAGTGGCCGAGTCACCGCTTGATCCAGACCAACTCTGGGTAGGTACCGATGATGGGAATTTGCAGCTCAGCCTTGATGCAGGAAAAAATTGGGACAACGTAATAAAAAATATGAATGGCTTGCCGGCGAACACATGGGTGAGCAGCATTGAGCCAGGAAAGTTTGATAAGATGACCTGCTACGTAACCTTTGAGGGGCATACAACAGGTGATATGACACCTTATATTTTTAAAACGGCTGACGGCGGTAAAACATGGAATCGTTTAGCTACCCAGGGTATAAAGGGTTTTGTACACAAAGTGAAGGAAGATGTCATTAATAGCAATCTCTTGTTCGTAGGTACAGAAAAGGGATTGTTTGTCTCCATTGACGGGGGGAACACATGGGCCCAGATGACGGCCAATCTTCCTGATGTTCCGGTGAGGGACATAGTAATCGATCCAACTAAAAAGGATTTGATACTTGCTACCCATGGCAGGGGCATAATGATTATTGATGATATCACCCCCATACGTGGTATAAACAATGACGTCCTGAATGCTGAGGCTTATATTCTTCCTTCACGTCCTAACTATGCGGCGCTCTCATCCTTAAATGGCAGTTATCCAACAACAGCGGGCGATTTCTCGGCACCTAATCCAACAGACGAAGCCGTTATTTCATATTACCTGAAAGACAGGGTAGTTACCGGCGCTGTAAAACTTGAAATTTATGATGCCAGCGGAAAGCTAATAAGTAGTATGGATGGCACTAAACGAAAAGGTATAAACCGCGTAACATGGGCGATGCGAAAGAAACCACCCATTACAGCCACAGGGGCACAAATAGAGGGGAACTCAATTATAGGCCCTATGGTAGATGAAGGGATTTATACAATTAAGCTGATGATAGGAGAAAAATCATTTACTGGCCAAATGGAGCTTATTGCATACCCAAAGTCTGTACATGCTGATGCCGATCGTTTAATTCAAAAAAAATTAGTGAGTGACCTCTTTATGATGATTGAAGATCTTGCTTTCGTAAATCAGCAGATCATCAATTTAGATGATTCGATTTCTCAAAAACTTAAAACAAGCAGCGATAAAAAATTAACACAGGCGATGAAAGGATTATCAGATAGTTTGAAAGCTGTAAGAAAATCACTTGTTGCTACTATAGAGGGAACTGCAATTACCGGCGAAGAACGCCTTAGAGAGCGCATCGGATCGTTATATGGCAGTATCATGAACTTTGAAGGAAAGCCTACAGATGCTCAGCTCGATCGCTTCAACGGATTGAAACACGATATGAACGTTGCACAAAAGAGGCTGGATAATATTTATTCTATGCAACTGCTAAAATTAAATTCCACATTAAAAAAGACAAGGCTGAATGAATTAAAAATCCTTTCCAGAGAAGAATTTGTTAAGATGGCAACTATGTAATTACAGTCGAAATGACTTATGGTTTGAAATGACTACAAGTAAGAGCATGCGGTCTAATTCCCCCAAAAGCAGTTCATTGCGAGGAGCGGGAAGCGGAGAGTTGAGCCACCAAGCAATCTGTTTTGAATAAGGTAGAAAAAAAAGTAGCTCTACCAAATCGCAACTAAACTTTTCGCCGATATCGTTAGTACAGCCGATATCGTTAGTACAAGAGAACGTTTAACTCTGCGAGCTTAATTATATTTGCGAGACATTCTTAAAATGTTCTCAACAGAAAGCATGACTTCAATCAAATTCGGAACGGATGGATGGCGTGCCATCATCGCAAAAGAATATACCGTAGATAATGTGATCCGTGTGGCTTACGCAACGGCTTTATGGCTCAGCAAAAACTACACAGAGCCGAAGGTGATGATTGGTTACGATTGCCGTTTTGGAGGAGAACTGTTTGCAGAAACAACTGCTCAGGTGATGTGTGCTCATGGCATAAAGACCTTTTTAGCGGAAGGATTTGTATCAACACCGATGGTCTCTTTGGGAACCAAATATTTCAATGCTGGAATCGGCGTGGTCATTACAGCGAGTCACAATCCACCAGCATACAATGGTTTTAAGCTTAAAAGTGAGTTCGGGGGTCCCAGCTCGCCTTCAATTATCGCGGAGGTCGAAGCAATGATTCCAGATATGGTAAATCTTGAAAGCCAATCTTTGGATACATATGAGGCGGCGGGCTTGTTACAGTATGTAGACCTGGAAACCATGTATGTCAATCTCGTAAAAAGCAATTTCGATCTTGATGCAATCAACAACAGCAACATCCTTGTTGCCTACGACGCCATGTACGGTGCAGGTCAAAATGTAATTCCCCAGGTTTTAAAAAATCCCATTCTACTTCATTGCGACTACAATCCCTCTTTTAAAGGACAGGCACCGGAACCGTTGGATAGAAATCTTCAGGAGCTGGCCTCATTAATAAAGAATTCTCCGAACAACGTCTGCGGACTTGCAACAGATGGCGATGCAGACAGAATTGGGATGTATGATGAAGATGGAAATTTTGTGGATGCACACCATATCATTCTACTGTTGATTCATTACCTGCATAAATATAAAGGAATGACCGGTAAAGTGGTAGTTGCATTCTCAGTTTCCGATAAAGTAAAAAAAATGTGCGACATATATAATTTACCCCTTGAGGTTACAAAAATTGGCTTTAAATATATCAGTGGTAAGATGGTGAAGGAAGATGTGCTTGTTGGTGGAGAAGAATCAGGCGGAATTGCGGTGAAGGGTCACATTCCTGAGCGTGATGGAATATGGGATGGGCTAATACTTCTGGAATTTATGGCGAAGACCGGAAAAACAATGAAAGAAATAATTAAAGAAGTGTATGATGTGGTTGGTTCATTTAGTTTCGACAGGCTCGACCTGCATCTTGATGAATCAGTGAAGCAGCAGGTAATGAAGAATTGTGCAGACAATAAATATAACAGCTTCGGAAAGTATAGAGTACAGCGTGTTGAGAATACAGATGGATATAAATACCATTTCGACAACGATCAATGGATCATGATACGCGCATCAGGCACAGAGCCTCTTCTCAGAGTCTATGGTGAAGCATCATCAAAAGAATCAGTAATGGAATTATTACAAACTGCAAAAAAGGCGCTCTTAGATTAATTAAACTATTATGTAGTTTTTCTTAATGAATTGCCATGACATTTGCTCTTAAAAAAAATAATCTTCCAAAATATACTGTATCAGATTATGAGCAGTGGGAGGGAAGGTGGGAATTGATTGATGGAATTCCTTTTGCGATGTCACCCCTGCCCAACGCTAAGCATCAGTGGATAAATTCAAATATTATTTACGAATTGAAGTCTGCACTAAAAGAATGTAACGGTTGCAGGGCCTATATGCCTATTGATTGGAGAATAAGCGATGATACAGTTGTTCAGCCGGAAGCCTCAGTGGTATGTGGCGAAATAACCGGACAATATCTCCGCTTTCCTCCTATGGTGGCTTTCGAAATTATATCGCACTCAAGTGAAAAAAAAGATCGTGAGACGAAGCATGATCTATACTATGCTGCGGGAGTTAAATTTTATGTGATTGTTTTTCCTGAAGACGAAATGGTCGAAGTTTATGAGTGGTCAGAAAATGGCTACATATTAAAGCTTCAAGGGCATTCAGGAATATATGACTTCGATTTTAATATTTGCAAAATGACAATTGATTTTCAAACCATATGGAATTAAAATTAATGAGTAATAATATGATAAATATGTAAAATTGATTATACTGGATTATTATTAAAGTTACACCTTTTAAAGCGCTTTTCGTTAGGACATAAATACTCCAAGAATAATAATGTAACTTTTTGATAGAAAACAAGAATTTTCTTCTAAAGAAAAGTGACAAATAAAAATTAATTCTCCTTCAATTCGAGTATAAAAATAAGTAGTGTTTTTTTAAATCTTTTTAACTACCATCCCTTTATAAACCGTAAATACTTTAATTATCTTACTTGAAAACAGGCGCATAGCTCATAACTATTAGCGATTTATTAGTTTGGCTGAAATTTTTCTTATCATGAAAAAAATGCTTGTTTCAATTTCAGTTTTCCTTTTACTGTGCACATCTCTCTATTCCCAAAAGGTGATGACTCCAGAGCTTTTATGGAAGCTTGGTCGAGTAGGTGGAGAGATTATTTCTCCTGATGGAAAAAATTTAATTTATGGTGTCACTTATTACGACATGGAAGCCAACAAGGGAGAGCGGAACCTGTATTCGATTCCTGTTGCTGGTGGTGAATCAAAACAAATTACTACTACTACAGGGTCGGAGGCGGGTGTACAAATAACCCCTTCAGGAAAAATGGGATACCTCCATAAAAATCAGTGGTGGGAGTCTAACTGGGATGGAACAGATGCGAAACAAATATCCACCATTGAGGGTGGAATTGACAACGTTAAATTTTCACCCGATGGAAAGTATGTGCTCTATTCACAGGAAGTTAAAGTGCAGACCTCCTGGAAGGAGCGGTACCCTGATCTTGCAAAAGCAGATGCGCACGTAGCCGACGACCTGATGTATAGGCATTGGGATGCATACGAAGACGGTGCCTATAATCACGTTTTCTACGCCAGCTATTTCGACAATGCCTTTTCAGATCCGAAAGATATTATGAAAGGAGAACCTTTCAATTCGCCGCAAACCCCTTTTGGTGGCCCGGAAGACATCTGCTGGGATGCTCTGGGCACGGGAATCATTTATGTCTGCAAGAAAAAAAGCGGAAAGGAAGCTGCACTCAGCACCAACACTGATCTCTATTACTACAGCATAACAGATCAATCCACGATAAACATTACCAATGAGGGAAAAGGCTTTGATACACAACCGGCAAATAATCCCAAAGGCACGCTGATCGCATGGACCAGTATGGCACGTGATGGCTTTGAAGCCGATAAAAATGATGTTGTGATAGGAAATTTGCTTACAGGAAAGCGATATAATGTTACCAGGGACTGGGATGGTACAGTAGATGCTTTTCGCTGGAGTAATGACGGATCAAAGATCTATTTCCTTGCTGTGAAAGAAGGAACCGAACAGTTGTTTGATATAACCTTGCAGCAAGATCTTGATAAAAATTCCGTCTCTAATATTCAGCAGTTGACCAAAGGAGATTTTGATTTGAATGCTCTCATCGGTCAGTCTGGTGAATTTATCATTGCCTCTAAAAGCGATATGAACCACGCAAATGAGTTGGTACGAGTGAATGTAATTTCAGGTGAGGTTGAACAGTTAACTACGGTGAATAAATCTATTTATGATGCCCTAAAATTGAGCCGTGTAGATAAGATGTGGGCGACTGCCAGCGATGGCAAAAAATTATTTTCATGGATCATATATCCTCCCGATTTTGATGAAAATAAAAAATACCCTACGCTCCTCTATTGCCAGGGGGGGCCACAGTCCGCGGTCTCACAATTTTATTCTCCCCGCTGGAATTTTCAGTTGATGGCAGCAAATGGCTACATCGTTGTAGCTCCAAACCGACGCGGAATGCCTGGCTTCGGTGTAAAGTGGAATGAATCCATCAGCCAGGATTGGGGAGGTCAACCCATTCGTGATTATTTAACGGCGATAGATTCTGCATCGAAATGGCCCTACGTTGACAAGTCGAGGATTGGTGCGGTTGGTGCAAGCTATGGTGGTTATTCCGTTTATATGCTTGAAGGGTTGGGGGAAGGCCGCTTTAAATCAATGATCTCACATTGCGGCTTATTCGATCTCACGAGCTGGTATGCCACCACGGAGGAACTCTGGTTTGCGAATTGGGATGTGGGCGGACCATTCTGGCAAAAACCTCAGCCAAAAAGCTATGTTGAATCAAATCCGATCAGCCACGTTGATAAATGGAACACACCGATAATGATTATAGAGGGTGAAAAAGATTATCGCGTTCCATATACCCAGGGTATGGAGGCTTACCAGGTCGCACAGTTGAAAGGTATCAAGAGCAGGTTCTTGATATTCCCCGAAGAGAATCACTGGGTTCTTCAACCGCAAAATAGTCTTCTGTGGCACAGAGAGTTTTATCGATGGCTCGATGAAACACTGAAGAACTGAACGAGGGACTCACATTTATTCTGCTTCCTGTCGACGAAATTATTTTACGGGTCATCCCGTAGAAAGACGCTCCTCGCAATGAACTGTGTTAATCACCGAACGGCCGTCTTATAATATATTCCATCAAACGCCCGCCAAAATGTTGTCATTGCTGACTTGATCCGTAATCTATGATGTTATGATGCGATGTTTGGATTGCGGCTGAAGGCCGGAATGACGAGAAGCTCGACATGGATTCGGTGCTAGCTGATTGATTGACTCAGTTAATCACCGAACGGCCGTCTGATAATGCATTCCATCTAGCGCCCTTCCTACAATGTCGTCATTGCGGACTTGGTCCGCAATCTATGATGTTAATGATGCGATGTTTAGATTCCGGCTCAAGGTCGCAATCAACTATCTTTTATATATTCTGCAAAACAACTTTATAAGTAAGGGTATTTTTTGCAAAATGCCACAGTTTCCTGATTTCTGTTGCAATTAATCTGAAGGAATTCGAATTCTGGATATTACTATCTCACAGTAAGATTTACTGCAACGTCGGCAAGTATGCCGCAGAATTAATAGTTTAGGATGCTCTCATCGCAACTTTGACACATAATTTAATCTAACACAATTCATGTATGAAAACTTTTAACATTATCGTGAGCCTTCTTACAATGACTTTATCTGTATTAATATCCACGTCTGATATTTTAGCACAGAGTCAACAAAAAATAAGCAAAGTTTATACGGCTAAAGTTTATGATTCTAACAAAAATAAGATATCAGGAATTCTCTATTCAGTGGAGGATTCGTCCATAACTTTGTGTGTTGACTCGGCCTTCGTCAAAAATAACCCTCCGAACGATTCATTAGAGATAATTACTATTTCATATAGGGATATACGGAAGATCAAATTGATCCGAAATGGTGCAATGGAAAAAGAATTTTTAATTGGTGCTCTTGCAGGAGGTATCCCAAGTTTTATGCTGGGATCAGCAGCGGATAAAGCATTTCAAGGAGTAGAGTATATAGTTACTCTTGGAACAGTGGATCCAAAACCTTCGGGTATAGGACCCGTCTTTGCTCTTGTAGGATTTACTATTGGGGGTCTTATAGGATTAGCAGCAGGATCATCTTCCAGAAACCAGATTTTTATTTATAATAGTCTGGACAGGTTTAATATTGAAAAAGATGGATTAAAACAACATTCATTGATACATAATATTCAGGATTCGAGCGAGATAGTGCAATATTGGGAGCCTAAATATTTTGATTAGATCCTCTTACACTTTTTTAATATGTTTAGGGTGGAATAAATCATAAAGTATTTACTGCTCATTATGAAATTTTATTTTATCAATAAAAGCATTATTTGTCTTGCTGGCAAAGCTGATGCAAGGGATATGATCTTGGAGATTCAACGGAAGGGTCAGGTGGCCACACTATTGCCCTGGAGCAATGTGCAGTTGTTGCAAGAGCAGATGACCCGACTGCAAACTATCAATAAGGGAGAGTTTTGGGTATTCCTTCATCAATCTGCACGACAACTGGAAACGGTTCTTTTTGCAGACTACAAAATCATAAGAGCTGCAGGGGGCATGGTAATGAATAAAGAAGGATTGCTGTTAATGATCTATAGAAAGGGAAAATGGGATCTTCCAAAAGGAAAAATTGATAAAGGAGAGGGGGTAAAGCAGGCCGCATTGAGGGAGGTGAGTGAGGAAACAGGCGTGCAGTCATTGAAGATCCGAAGGCAATTGTTGTTTTTTAGCAGGAAACAGGAAGCGATATATCACACCTATGAAGAGAAGGGGAAAAAAATACTGAAAGAAACCATTTGGTTTCACATGATCAGCAATGATGTAGGCCCTTTAATACCACAGAAATCCGAAGGGATTGAGTGTGCGGAATGGTGCTCACCTCAAAAAGTGACTGAATATCTCAAGAATTCTTATCCCGCAATCGAGGAGGTAATATCTCAAAGACTGATAAAGTAACCCCTGCTAATAAAACATTACGCTAAATTAATATCTGCACGAACAGGAGCTTTCTACCACTGCATCCTTGATAGCATCAGTATCAGTGAGATCGCAAATAAGATGGTGCCTCGCTTATATTTAAGTCGATCAGAATCGGTACGCTTTACTACAACCCTTCCCACATGAGCAAAAACTATTGCAAGCACCATAATTACAGGGTGCTCTATCGCGTAAAACCTCACATTGGGATCTTCAAGCTGATAACCTCCAAATTGAATGGCACTCTGAGTGATGGGGCTTAGAAAAAAATAAAGCACTAATCCTAATAGTAACTGTATATCCAGTGATGTGATAAAAAATAAGCTGAGTCTATTGTCTACAGATGTGAATTTCCTCTTGCCAATCCACCCCAATAAATATTTTACTACGGTAATTACTGCAAGCCCGAGGATCAGCCACCGCAAATAGGAATGAATATCTCTTACAGGTAAATAGTATTGATCCATATTTCTCTGGTTCTATTAGTTTGCAAATAAATTAATGGACAATGTTGATCATTGAATATTGCTTTCGATGTAAATAGAAATCTTGCATCAGATTTACATCTAACCTTCCCGCTTTAAATCAAAGTCCTCAAGGTAATCAGCAACTCGTCTTAAAAAAGCACCTCCTAAAGCTCCATCTACAATTCTATGATCGTAGGAAAGCGATAAAAACATCATGTGACGGATAGCTATCACATCTCCCTGTTCTGTTTCCAAAACTGCCGGTTTCTTTTTTATGGCACCTGTTGCCAAAATAGCTACCTGTGGTTGATTGATAATGGGTGTCCCCATCAGGTTGCCGAAGGTTCCAACATTGGTGAGGGTAAATGTACCTCCTTCAATCTCGTGCGGTTTTAGCTGGCCGGCACGTGACCTGCGTGCAAAATCATTTACTTCTTTTGTTAAGCCTACAAGGTTTTTTGTGTCCGCATTTCTTATCACCGGCACAATTAAGTTACCTGACGGCAAAGCTGCTGCCATGCCGATGTTGATGTCTTTTTTACGGATGATCTGTGTACCATTTACTGACGAATTCACCAGCGGGAAATCTTTGATCGCCTTTACTACCGCTTCAATAAAGAGCGGAGTGAAGGTGATTTTTTCTCCCTCACGTTTTTCAAAGATATCCTTAACCCGATTTCTCCAAAGAACAAGGCTGGTAACGTCTGCTTCTACAAATGAAGTTACATGAGCCGATGTGCGCTTGCTCATAACCATATGTTCGGCAATGAGCTTTCGCATGCGATCCATTTCTATGATCTCGGTATTTCCTGATGATGGAGCGGTAGTGGGTATAGTCTGTTGTTCAATAGTCTTTGTTTGCGAAGTTTCTGAACCTATTTCGACAGCAGCTATTTTCTCAGGCCTGCTGCGATGCTGAACATGATTTAGAATATCTCTTTTTGTTACACGGCCACCTTCCCCACTACCCGAGATCTTTGCTAATTCCGTCATCTCAATGTTCTCACTGTGTGCGATATTCAGTACGAGTGGCGAATAAAAGCGACCTGCTTCTGATGGTGTTGAATTATTCACCGCAGTATCAGCTTTTATCTCCGGCTTTGTCTCCTCTGACTTAGGCGTGGATATGTCAGGTGTAAATTTTGATGCAGTGGAAACTTCTGTTTGTAATACAGCAATTGCTTTGCCTACCGGAACCACATCATTTACCTGGTACAAAATTTTAGAAATTATTCCGGCATAAGGAGACGGAATCTCAGAGTCTACTTTGTCAGTGGCAATCTCTAAAACAGGCTCATCTAAACTTATTGTGTCGCCCTCCTTTTTCAACCATTTTAGGATGGTGGCTTCCATAATACTCTCACCCATTTTGGGCATAATCAATTCAACCTCTGCCATCTATTCGAGTGATTTTTTTTGAAGCGGTCAAATGTAGAACGAAAAGGGTCATAAACCAAGCCAGAGAAACCGGCGATAACTGCCACAAAATTTGTTATAGATGCCTTTGTCATAAATTTTGTTAAGAGCTTAACATGAATTTTCTCAGCATGCTTAATCCATTTATTGCTGCCATCTCCATGTTTCTTTCCCTATTTCCGGGGAAGAGAAATTTTCTTGTGAGCACCTTCTCATTTTTAGCGATGCCGATCCAAACTGTGCCAACAGGTTTATCCACTGTGCCACCGGAAGGTCCTGCAATGCCGGAAACTGCGATGGCATAGTCTGTTTTCATGATCTTAAGGGCACCAAGCGCCATCTCGTGCACAGACTCTTCACTTACAGCTCCGAAGTTCCGAAGAGTCGTAGCTTTTACGCTAAGCAAGTTCTCTTTAACTTCATTGGAATAGCTGACAATACTCCCTTTAAAATATACTGATGATCCGGGAATGGAGGTAAGTTTATGTGCAATCAATCCTCCTGTGCAGCTTTCAGCCGTGCACAAACTTGCTTGTTGACTTATCAGCATTCTTCCAACTACATCTTCCAAAATATCATCATCATAACCCCAGATATATTCACTCAGCCGCTCCTTGATTTGTGTAGTAAGCATTTCAACCTTTTCCGCCAGTAAGCTTTCATCCTTTCCTCTTGCAGTAATTCTTAGCCGAACAGATGAAAGATTAGGAAGATAAGCAAGCTTGATTCCTTCCGGGAATGCATCTTCGATGTCGCGGATGTGTTCAGAAAGAAACGATTCTCCGATGCCTTGAGTAAGTATCGTTTTATGTATGATCAACTCAGTCTCAAATTTCTGCTTGATGCGTGCGAGAATATTGTCTTGCATCATAAGCTTCATCTCCCAGGGTACTCCAGGCATGGAGATAAATACCTTTCCATCACGTTCGAACCACATTCCGGGTGCAGTGCCGTTGTAATTTTTTATGTGGATGCAATTGTCCGGCAGCTCTGCCTGTCTGCGATTGCTCTCCAGCATAGGCCGTTTCATCCGGGCGAAATAGGTCTCTACCATCTCATAAACTTCCTCATTAAATACAAGCCTGCCTCTAAAATAATCACAGAGTGTATGCTTGGTAATATCATCTTTTGTAGGTCCCAGGCCTCCGGTAATAAGAACCAGATCACTGATTGCGCCAGCTTCATCTAAGGCATCCACGATGTCTCGTTTTACATCCCCAACAACAATCTTTCTAATAACATAAACACCTATCTTGTTTAATTCCTGACCCATCCATGAGGAATTGGTGTCAACTACCTGTCCTATCAATAATTCATCACCGATGGTTATAATAGATGCATTCATAAGGAATTATTTATTTGATAAGATTCGAAGAGGAAGATCGCATCAGGTAGTTATTTATCATGAAATTTTATAAGAATTTACATCTTTAAAAAAAGGGTATTGTGGTATTTCATAAGGATGCAATGAGAGATCCTTTGGCATGATTTTGATACCTCGGGTAAAAAATATTCTCCCATGCTTCGTAATATCCTCATTGCTTGCATCATCGGTTCGGTATCATTATCCTCATGTGCCCAGGTGTCTGTTCCTTCCTCTAGTGAACCTGTAAAAAAGGACACAAAGATAT
>JACCZV010000083.1 GCA_013695775.1 Chitinophagales bacterium
CCACCTGTGGGGTGAAGCCGTCAAGCCTGATGCCCTTATCCTCGTTTATTCCAAATACGAGGGGTTGTCCCTGATACATAAAAAGATCATTTTCTTTTTTTGTAGCTTTTTCCGTGAAGAGCTCAAAGGCTCCATCATTATATATGTTGCAATTCTGATAAATTTCAAGAAACGATGCACCCTTGTGTCTCCACGTGCGCAATAGCATCTGCTGAAGATGCGAGGGGTCGCGATCCATTGACCGCGCTACGAAAGTAGCATCTGCACCAAGAGCCAATGCTATTGGGTTAAAGGGATGATCTACTGAACCATAGGGTGTAGATTTCGTGACCTTGTTCGATTCTGATGTTGGAGAATATTGTCCTTTCGTTAAGCCATAGATCTGGTTGTTGAACATCAGCACATTCACGTCAAAATTTCTGCGCATAAGGTGTATGGTGTGATTTCCACCAATAGACAATGCATCACCGTCACCGGTTACGATCCAAACGCTTAATTCTGGCCGGGTTGCCTTAAGCCCTGATGCCACTGCGGTAGCCCTTCCATGAATGGAGTGCATGCCAAAGGTGTCAGTATAGTAAGGAAACCTGGATGAACATCCTATTCCGCTGATGAAAACAATGTTTTCTTTCTTTAAACCCAGTTGCGGTAAAATGGTATGCACTTGCTTTAGGATGGAATAATCACCACATCCGGGACACCATCTTACATCCTGATCGGTTTGAAAATCTTTCGGTGTGAGTATAACTTCACTTTCCAGAATTGCTGTTAGAACTTCGCTCATAATTTCTTAATTAAATTTAATGCTTTGAAAATCTGTTTTTCGATTAAGATGCAAGATTTAATCTGATTATTTCTGTTGTTGACTCTATTGATCGAACATCAGGATGAGACTTTACAGTAATTCTCTGATCTTATTCACCAGTTCGGCTTTCATAATAGGCATTCCCTGTATTTTATTGTAAGCAATTGCCGGCATCATAAATTTATCGCGGATGATCCTTACCAATTGCCCGTTGTTGATTTCCGGCACCAAAACTTTATCATAATTATTTAAGAGCTCTCCTAAATTTTTTGGGAATGGCCTCAAATGCCGTAAGTGTGCATGAGCTATCTTATAACCTTCGTCATGCAATTCTTTCACAGCAGCTTTTATTGAACCATAAGTGCCGCCCCATCCGAGCACGAGCAATTCACCTTTATCCGGACCACTATCGAGTGTTTGATCAGGAATATAGTTTGATATACGCTCCACCTTTTCTTCACGAAGCTTCACCATGAATTCATGATTTTCCGGATCGTAAGATATGTTTCCTGTTAAGTTTTCCTTTTCCAGCCCACCAATACGATGTTCAAGCCCTTTGGTTCCTGGTACTGCCCATGGCCTGGAGAGCTTTTCATCTCTCTCATAAGGCAAAAACTTTTCTCCGGGTTGTTTTGACTTCGCGAATTCAACCTTTATCTCCGGCAATTGATCGGATGTAGGAAAGCGCCATGGTTCAGCACCGTTCGCAATATAACCATCACTTAAAAAAATTACCGGCGTCATATGCTGTACTGATATACGACACGCTTCGAAGATGGCATCGAAACAATCTGCCGGCGATTTAGCGGCAATTACAGGCATAGGGCACTCTCCGTTTCGCCCATACAATGCCTGCATCAGGTCTGCCTGTTCTGTTTTTGTTGGAAGACCAGTGGAAGGACCCCCTCGCTGAATGTTGCAAATTATTAATGGAATTTCCAGCATTACAGCCAATCCCATTGCTTCGGCTTTGAGCGCCATTCCAGGGCCAGATGTGGTGGTAATTCCAAGGGAGCCACCAAAAGCTGCACCGATAGAGGAACAGATGGCAGCAATCTCATCTTCTGCCTGAAAGGTGCGCACGCCAAAATTCTTGTATTTCGCCAGCTCATGCAGAATATCTGATGCAGGCGTGATGGGATATGAACCCAGGAATAAGGGTAACCCTGTCTTCATTGATGCAGCTACAAGTCCCATTGCTACGGCCTGGTTACCCATGATGTTCCTGTAAGTGCCCGGCTCCATCTTTGCCTTCTCGACATGATAGCGGGTTGTGAAAGTCTCTGTAGTGTCCCCGAAATTATAACCCGCTTTCAAGACGCGGAGATTCGCCTCACGCACATCATCATTTTTCGAAAATTTTGAGGTGATGAAACTCGTAGTATTTTCCATTGGCCTGTCGAACATCCAGTAAAGGAAACCCAGCACAAACATGTTTTTACATCGGTCTTTTTCCTTTACTCCAAGTGGGATATCTGCGATGGAATCCCGGGTAAGCTTTGTTACATCAATTTTTACCAGGTTGAATCCCTCCAGTGAACCATCCTCAATAGGGTTTTTTTCGTACCCTGCGAGCTTCAGATTTTTCACATCAAACCCAGCCGTGTTGGCGATGATGATTCCACCATTCTTCAGATTTTTTATGTTGATTTTAAGAGCTGCAGAATTCATTACTACCAGCACATCACATAGATCGCCCGGAGTATATATCTCTTTGCTTCCAAAATTCAATTGATACCCAGACACGCCTGCAAGGGTCCCCTGCGGAGCGCGTATCTCTGCCGGGAAATCAGGGAAAGTGCCAAGATCATTTCCGAACAAAGCAGCAGTATTTGTGAACTGACCGCCCGTAAGCTGCATGCCATCACCAGAATCCCCGGCAAATTTTATCACTACCTCCTCAAGAACCTCGACAAATTTATCACTCATTTTTTAGCTGTGTTATTTGTGTTATTTCAATAATCTCCTTCTATCAAGGAACCCTCCTCAAAAAGGCTTCCGAAGATACCGTTTTAAACTCCTAGTTGATGTTTTTATATGAATATTTAAACAACTAAGGTTTGTGTGCATTCAAAATTACAACTTCACCGGAAACATTGTACTCTAACAATTGCAGCTATGGTGAATTGATAAAGGATTGCTGTAAGGCAGAGGTTTCCTTTCTAAAAAATCTGAAGGGATTCTTTGATGATATAGCTACTCATAATTATTTTCGCGTTGCAAGTATTCACATAATGTTTGTATGCAGTTGTTCATGCAGCGATAACGAATTGATTGGGAGTATACTTTGATTTATCTTCTTTCAAGAAAAATTTTACTTTTGCGCTCCATCATTAATTTTATTATCTGTGATGGCTTTTTTGTTCTTTCCTTAGGTGAAGCCCAGGCAGTCTAATAGGCTCGTAGCTCAGTTGGTTAGAGCGCTACACTGATAATGTAGAGGTCGGCAGTTCAACTCTGCCCGGGCCTACTTTGGTTCTGACATTAGCTAAGCCGTTGCTATCAAATTCATTCTTATATTTCTGCAGTTCGTATGTTGGAAGAGATTTTTTTAAGTAAAATTTGGGGGTGTAGCTCAGTTGGCTAGAGCACTCCGGTTTACAGACCGGAGGGGTCACGG
>JACCZV010000086.1 GCA_013695775.1 Chitinophagales bacterium
GAAAAAGGCTTTATAGACAGTATTCAATTTGCCATCAATGGCAATCAGGCAGTGCTGGAAAAAGATGAAAAGAATATTGACATAACCAGGTTACTGCTTAAGAATCCCCTATTTCCCGGAGAAAAAATTATCATAAGCAGCCCTTTCCGTGTCAGAATACCAAGGACCTTTTCCAGGTTTGGTCATATAAAACAATCATATCAGATCACGCAGTGGTATCCCAAGCCCGCCGTTTACGATAGTAAGGGATGGCACCCTATGCCTTATCTCGACCAGGGGGAATTTTATTCCGACTTCGGATCATTTGATGTGACAATAACACTTCCTGATAATTATATAGTGGGAACAACCGGTTCATTACAGAATGAAAAAGAGATGAGATGGCTGGATTCACTGTCCGCGGTAACAAAAGAGATTGTCAGCAACACCAAAGCAACCAATAAGGATGTTGTTGCAGAAAGATCTTCAAAAAAGGCAAAAGCTGAGAATGTCGTTCCATCTTCCAAACGACTTAAAACTCTGAATTACAAAGCAGATAATGTTCATGACTTTGCCTGGTTTGCCGATAAAGAATATCTGGTGATGAAGAGTAAAGTTTCTCTGTCAAATCATGATGTTATAACGTGGGCAATGTTCAAAGAGAAAAGTTCTTCATTATGGAAAAATGCCATTCACTTTGTCGATTCTTCTATCCACTTCTATTCCAAGTGGGTAGGTGATTATCCCTATCCTCAGGCTACGGCTGTTGAAGGTGCATTAAAGGCGGGAGATGGCATGGAATACCCAATGATTACCGTGGTATCTGATGGATTCCAGGGTGTTAAATCTCTTGAAACTGTGATTGCTCATGAAATAGGCCACAACTGGTTTTATGGAATACTCGGATTTAATGAACGAAATTATGCATGGATGGATGAAGGGATTAATTCTTTCTATGAAAATAGATATGTTGAAGCCCGTTATCCCCACCACGGATTACTTCCGGCAAATTCAGTAGCTGGGAAATTATTTGATTTGACTCAGTACCCGAGAAGCTTTCAAAACTATCTGCTATATGATTTTCAAGCCAATCGCCATGAGGATCAACCGATGAATATTGGTGCTGCTGAATTCACAACATTTAATTATGCAGCCATCGTCTATGCTAAAACCGCCGAAGTATGGAGATATCTTGAGGCTTATTTAGGAAGGGATTATTATGATGAGCTCATGCATAATTTTTTTAATCAATGGAAATATAAACACCCTGATCCGAAAGATTTAAGAAGCTTCTTTGAGCAGGAAACAACGAAAGAGCTTGGGTGGCTCTTTGATGAGATAATTCCTACCAACCGGCATCTCGATTACAAATTGAAAAAAATAGGAGGTACAAAGGTTATCGGGAGTGATACTTACCAAAAACTGACTATAGTGAACAAAGGGGACATCAAGGGTCCTTATACCGTTGATGGTATTAAGCATAATAAAATTACAAAGGAGATTTGGTATGAAGGCTTTGATGGACAAAAAGAGGTGCTCTTTCCTAAAGGAAACTATGACGCTTTCAGGATTGACGCAGCCATGAACATTCCTGAGGTGAATCGCAGAAATAATACTCTAAGAGTTTCAGGCATGTTTAGACATATTGAAAAATTACGCTTTCAATGGCTGGGCAGCCTCGACAATCCAAAGCGTACTCAGCTATTTTTTACACCCACAATCGGATCGAACAATTATGATAAGCTATGGCTTGGGTTCGCATTTTACAACTCACCACTCTCGAATAAACCATTGAGTTTTTTGTTTATGCCAGCTTATGGTACAGGCAGCTATAAATTAATTGGGGTTGGGGAGGTAAATCTTCAATTATTTCTTCCTGGTGATTTCATTCATCGCATCAATCTTTCTTCTTCTATAAAATCTTTTTCCTACGCCGATGCTTCCACCTTCGGTAGTGAAGGTGAAGCCAATTTTCGCTTCATAAAATTCACTCAGCAAATTAAATTAAATTTTAAACAACCGAATGCCAGAAGCACAGTGCAAGAAAATTTAATATTTCGAAATATTTTCCTCAGGCAGGATTTTGCTTATCTAATCACTCCTGATTTAATAACTAATAATTTTCACCGGGCGATCAATCAACTGACCTATTCTCTGGAGAACCGAAAAAGAATAAATCCATTTGGACTTTCTATTTCTATAGAGGGCGGATCCTCTCAGGAAGGTAGCTTTTATCTAAAAACCTATGTGGAGGCAAAATATCGCATCACATATTCTGGTAAGAAGTCAGGTGTTGATTTACGACTTTTTACCGGCACAATGCTTTCGGATAATTCGAATTTGAGATATAGCAATTTTCATCTTGGCCCTACCACCGGTGCTAAGGATTATCGCTTCGATGAAATATATTTGGGAAGAATGGAATCAACAGGCTGGCTATCACAGCAGATCTCTATTTCAGATGACGGTGGATTTAAAATGCGCACCGATGGCATGATACCTGAATTGGGTTATTCTGATACCTGGATTGTTGCGATTAACAGCAAAGCCGCCTTCCCATATTTTTTACCTGTCTTCGTTTTTGCAGATGCTGGAATTCTACCCGCAATGGATATTTATTCAACTCTTCAGTTTGATGCAGGCATTGGCATCAAGCTGATTCCTGATATTGTAGAGGTTTATTTTCCGTTAATTTTTTCACATGATATAAGAACAAATCTTAATCGAACAGATATTTATAACACGTGGTACAAGCGAATTTCATTCACCTTCGACATAGGTAAGCTAAATCCATTTGAACTGATCCGTAATTTTACTTTCTGAATCGAAATTACCCTATTCCCTAAAGATATATAGTAGAAAATAATTAGGAATTGTTCAATAGAAATTTCAAATTGTTTTTAACTATTCAGAAGCTCTAATTTTGAGTCCACTCTAAAAAATTCAGTTAGATACATTCACTATGGCAATTAAAATTTCAACTTCCTTCTTAAAGAAGCTTCAAATAAAACCTATTTCTTCAGGGGCATGCACAGGCTCACGATGGCTTAAAACCTCCGGTGAATTGCTTGATTCATATTCACCGGCAGATGGCAAACTAATAGGTCAGATACGCCTCGCCTCTGCCTCGGATTACGAACAGATCATTTCCACAGCAGAGCAGGCTTTTCTTCAATGGAGGCAAGTTCCTGCTCCAAAACGCGGAGAATTAGTTCGTCAGATTGGTGATGCGTTAAGAGAAAACAAAGAATCGCTTGGTGCTCTTGTCTCCTATGAAATGGGTAAAAGTCTCCAGGAGGGGATGGGTGAGGTTCAGGAGATGATTGACATTTGTGATTTTGCAGTGGGCTTGTCTCGACAGCTCTATGGCTTAACGATGCACTCTGAGCGCCCCGATCATAGGATGTATGAGCAATGGCATCCACTAGGCATTGTGGGCGTAATCTCAGCCTTTAATTTTCCGGTGGCGGTTTGGAGTTGGAATGCTATGATAGCACTTGTTTGCGGCGACGTGGTAGTTTGGAAACCATCGTCGAAGGTGATGATTTGCGCCGTTGCAACGCACCAGATCGTATCTGCGGTTTTGAAAAAGAACAATGTCCCGGAAGGGGTGCTGAACCTTATCGGCGGGAGCTCAAAAACTGTTGGAGATGTAATGCTGGAAGATCATCGCATTCCGCTTATCTCGGCAACAGGCTCTACAAAGGTAGGAATACGCGTAGCACAAAAAGTAGGCGAGCGGCTTGGAAGAACAATACTTGAACTGGGAGGCAACAATGCAATCATCATTTCAGAAAATGCCAATCTCGATCTTGCCATAAGGGCGGTAACCTTCGGCGCTGTGGGAACAGCAGGCCAGAGATGCACAACTACCCGTCGTTTGATAATTAATGAAAAAGTATACGATGAGGTGAAAAAAAAATTAACTACGATCTACAGCCAGCTTAACGTAGGTAATCCCCTTAATGCGACTAATCATGTGGGGCCCCTTATAGATAAATATGCTGTCAATGATTTTATAAATGCTATAGAACAGGTAAAAGAACAAGGGGGTAAAATTTTAATAGGGGGAAAAGTAAAACAGGGTAAAAAATATGCGACAGGTTGCTATGTGGAGCCGTGCATTGCTGAGGTCCGCGAAAATCTGCCAATAGTTAAACATGAAACCTTTGCCCCTCTTCTCTACCTTATGAAGTACACAACACTGGATGAGGCGTTAAGGCTTCATAATGACGTTCCACAAGGATTATCCTCTGCAATTTTTACAGAAAACATGAGGGAGGTAGAGCAGTTCCTCTCCACAGCAGGCAGTGATTGCGGCATTGCGAATGTAAACATTGGAACCAGCGGAGCTGAAATTGGCGGCGCGTTTGGGGGAGAAAAGGAAACTGGCGGCGGTCGTGAGTCAGGGAGTGATTCCTGGAAGGCTTATATGCGACGTCAGACCAACACCATCAATTTTGGTAAGTCATTGCCGCTTGCGCAAGGCATCAAATTTCAGATTTAGAAAACTATCCTTAAAACGACGCCATCGTTATAGTTATCCTGTTTTTGGTACCCCCCACTCCAGGCATTTACAATATGGGTTGATATAATTTAATTTCTATTTGATATGTCACTCTTGATTGTTTCGAATAGGCTGCCCGTAAATATCCATAGGAAGAAAGGAACATATGAGTATTCGTCAAGCCCTGGCGGCCTGGCTTCTGGAATGCGCTCTTATGTAGAGAAAATTAAAAACCAGAACGATTCAGAAATGGAAGCTGGGTGGGTTGGCCTGGCGCATCAGTGAAACAAGCCGATCAGGAAAGAGTCAAAAAAGAGATGGCAAAAAACTTCGGAACACAATGCATATTCCTCTCCGAAGAATTAATTGAAAAATTTTATCATGGATTTTGTAACAAAACTCTATGGCCGTTATTTCATTATTTCCCCTTGTATGCCGAATATGAAAACGAATTTTGGCAAGGATATCAAATTGTTAATGAACAGTTTTGCAATAAGGTGCTTGAGATATATAAGCCCGGTGATACCATCTGGGTTCACGATTATCACCTGATGCTTCTTCCGGGGATGATTCGTTGTAAAATTCCGGATGCAATTATTGGATTTTTTCTACACATACCATTTCCATCCTACGAAATGTTCAAATTGCTGCCCCGAAGTTGGAGTGAAGCACTTCTATCAGGCATATACGGCTCTAATCTCATCGCATTTCATACACATAATTATCGCACCTCTTTCTTATTGTGCACCTTTCGCATACTTGGTCTTAAAAACATTATGGGCTCAGTGATTTATAACAATCGGGGGGTGAAAGTGGAGCAGTTCCCCATGGGCATTGACTATAAGAAATTTGAGGGAGCGGCCAAAAGCAAGGGAGTAAAAAGAGAACAGAGAAAATTAAAGCTATCCTTAAGCTCACAAAAACTGATCTTATCCATAGACAGGCAATATTATACAAAAGGTATTCTTCAACGATTGCTTGGCTTTGAAATGTTTCTTAATAGCTATCCGGAATGGAGAGGAAAAGTTGTAATGATGATGGTGGTAATTCCTAGCCGAACAGGTGTAAAAT
>JACCZV010000102.1 GCA_013695775.1 Chitinophagales bacterium
CCGACAGCCGATCTGTCTTGTATCTTGTTTTCCTCTTCCACGCTGTTTTTTTAAGACTGTACTTCATTGTTGCTTAATCTTCTTACAGGTTCTTCGGCCGGCAAATTTTGTTGCATCTGCTTTTTCATCTCTGGTGGAACAGAGTGGGATGTTGATTTCTCCTCCAGGTCGACAGATGTATCAATATTATCTGGAGGAGGTAAAACACCTGCTGGCGGAGGGTATGGTTCGAATTGTTTTGTGAAAATTTTTTCAGTTGAGTCTTGTAACATGCTGTTGACAAACCACCCAACACCAACAAGGATTACAAGAGCTGCAGCCAGTTGCATCCAGCGCCTCAGAGGTAGGGTTTCGCGGATAGGAGGTTTGGATTTCGCTTTGATATGCTGGCGTATTGCTTCCAGTTCTTTTTCATGTTGCTGAGAACCGGATTGCATTAATCCCTCCAAAGCATCGGCTAAAAACGGATTACCGGGTAGCTGCTCTTCTATGATGCGCTGTTCTTCAACGGTGGCACGACCCTGCACATATCGTAACAATAGATCCTGCAACACGGGTGGCAGATTGTGAGACCGTATTTTATTCTTGCCCTGGCTCATTCTTCCTGGTTAAAATAAGTTTCAAATTTCGCTTTCCATTTTGAATAAAGCTTTTTACCTGCCCGAAATCAAAGCCTGTTTCACTCATGATTTCCTGATAAGATCTATCCTTCAGGTAAAACAATTCAATACACTGTTTTTGGTTGTAAGAAAGTTGCTGAATTGCAGCTTCCATGTTTTCCAATTTTTCTTCTTTCGAGACGACTCCAATGAGATGCACATTCTCATCCCATTCCATAACGGAAATTAGCTCCTGCTGAAGCTCAGGATGGTTTTCTACGCGCAATTTATCTTTTCGGAATTTCATGAGGCAGTGATTCTTAGCTACACTATATAGCCAGCTTTTAAAATGCTCTACATCATGCTTCTTCAAATCTTCCAATAATTTCTCGAATATCTCGATAGTTGCATCACGGCTGTCCTCTGCATTTCCAAGATACTTAAGACAGACGCCATAAACCAGGTGCATATATCGCTCATACAATTCTCCAACCAACCTATTATCACTGGTTTGTTTGTATTTAGAGATTAGTTCGGCATCAGCCAACATTTTATATGCGGTGATTCTGCTCAAATGAAATTTATACTTAGACTAATTAATATTATCAGATCCGGCTTGCTTTCTGCCTCTATAAGGCATGGTCTCATAAATTTAACTGGAGCTCAATGGGGCAATGATCACTGCCCATCACATCCATATGAATGAGAGATTTTGACACCATACCCATGCTTTCCATCGGTGTAAAAAAATAGTCTATGCGCCATCCGGCATTTCGTTCACGTGCTCGCGTGAATGCATCCCAATAGGTATACCAATTAGGCTCAGGATTTTGCTGCCGAAATGTATCTACATAACCCATCTCAACAATTTTATCAATCCAGGCCCGCTCTTCAGGGAGAAAGCCGCTTGTTTTTTCATTCTCTTTGGGGCGCGCTAAATCTATTTCTTTATGCGCAGTATTATAATCTCCGCAAATGATGACGTTCTTCTTTTGAAGCCGCAACATCTCTGCCCGCTTAAACAGTTCAGAGTAAAAATCAAGTTTATATTTCACTCGTTCAGGTCCCCTTCCGCCATTTGGAAAATAAACATTGAATAAAACAAAATCATTGAACTCCATCTCTATTACCCTACCCTCCCCATCAAAATATAAGCTGTTTAATCCAAGAACAGTTCTTAGAGGTTCATGTTGTGTATATATTGCTACACCAGAATAGCCTTTTTTTTCTGCCGGGTTCCAATAGCTTTTATAATCCTCAAAATTTAGAATCTCATGGTCGAGCTGATCCGGATGCGCTTTCGTCTCCTGCAGACAAAGAATGTCAGGAGCTTCTTTAGAAAACCAGTCAGGAAATCCTTTTTTCCAGATAGATCTTAGGCCATTCACATTCCAACATAATATTCGAAAACTGCCGGTACTCATATCATAATAATTTTATCATCATAAATGAGAAGAGGAATTTTCTTAGCATGCATTACTTTTGTTTTTTTAATATTTTAGCAAAACAACACTTTTTTATGAAAATTCTATCAGCACTCATCTGCTTTTGCATCACATCGTTGGTCGCCAACAGCCAGTGGATACCATTAAATTCAACCACTAATAAGGATCTTTACAATATTAAATTTCTAAATGAAAATTATGGCATTGCTGTGGGGGATGGTGGAACCATACTAAAAACTACAGATGAAGGAAGCACCTGGATCACCCTGCCATTTTCCGCTGATGATGACTTTCGGGATGTGGCTCTTTTGGGAACCGATACTATTTTCGTATCATCAGTAAATTCCACCTCACCAACTGTCTACCGGTCGGCTGATGGAGGATTGTCATGGCAAAAGGTGCTTGTCGCCGGCCTGCCGATCAGCATATGCACTACAGAAGACAGTCATATTTTTGCCGCAACCGATTCAATTTATGAATCTGAAGATGGCGGAGAAAGCTGGGTTGGTGAATATGACTTCAGTGGAACACTTGTTCCTTTCGACATTCAATTTGTTAATAAGGAAACCGGACACGCCGGAGCTAATATTGGTGGCTTTGTAACCTATTCCGCTATCGTGATACGAACAGCTGATGGGGGTAACACATGGTCTGAACTGGATGTATTTTCGTTCCCAAATGCTGCTGCGTTGACCGCCTTCTCATTCACAGATCCGGATACTGGATTTCTGTTCATGAATGAATTCGATTTATTCAGTCCCAGTGATTCCAGCCAATTGATTCGTGTACATGATTTTCAACTTACGTCATTGGGGTATAGCCTTTGGATTTTCGAATATGATTCTTTGAATTTTGATTTTCCCGATTACGTAAATGACTGTGACTTCTTCAGCAGTAAAATCGGATATGCTGTTGGCAACAATGGAATCGTTTATAGAACTATGGATGATGGAAGCTCATGGATAGATGATTATAGCGGTGATGAGTCCTTGTTCGCAATAGATATGATTGATGAAAATACGGGTTATGCAGTCGGCGCGTCAGGTACAATTTTAAAGAGAGGTTTTGGCACAGGCCTAATTTCAACTTTAAGCTTTGACTCGGAGCTCCCAATTTTCCCCAATCCCTCTACACAACAATCTGTGCTTAATTTCTATTTGCCGATCCCTTCAAAGGTGCAGATCACTATTAGAAATAGCAATGGGAAAATAATGGAAGAGATGAGTCAATCACTTTTACAGGGTAGTCAGTCCATCAATTTAAATACATCAGTCTTTCCCGCGGGAGCATACATGGTACAAATCTGTGACGGAACGAAACTCCTTACCACAAAGATGATGGTGGCACATTGACAAAAAACTCATAATCTCTTTGTTTGATGAATAATCCGTTCAATGTAATTGACTTTTTTCATATAGTATGGAAATGGAGAAAGCTTGTGTTATCTGTAGTCCTTGCTTCTGTTTTTGCAGGCATAGTGATAACTGACCCGCATATTATGAAGCCATATTATGAATCTTCGTCACTATTCTATCCTCTAAATCCTGATCTTAGCAGCAGCCCTTCACTCTATAATCAATCACAACAATCTTTTTTCGGAACCAGCGACGATATTGACCGAATATTGACTATTGGGAAGTCTGCACCGCTAAAGGTTTACATTGTCAATCGTTTCAACCTTTTCAACCATTATAGAATTGATTCTGCAAAAACACGGTATCCCCTTTATACGATTATGGAGAAACTGGAAAGCAATTATGACGTAGTTAAAGATAATAATGGGGCGATAGAAATAACAGTGCAGGATCATGATCGTAAGATTGCTGCAGCTATGGCAAATGAAATTGCGTTTCAGATTGACCTGGTCAATCAAAAGTTCTTCAATGAAAATAAGAAAAAAATTTTGATGATCTATGAGAGCAAGCGCCAAGGAAAAAAAGATGAGGTACAAAATCTTACCGATTCTATTTTGAACATTGAACGCAGGTTTAATTTTTATACTGGGATGGAAGGCCTCCATGGCAAAGTTCAGAACATAAACCTGCCTGGCCCTGATGAATATGAGGCTGCAACCGAACAGGTGAATGTGTGGGATGAGCAAAGGAAGGCTGCCATAAGAGAGTATAACAACATCACAGCATTATACGATCAGTATAAGTCATCAATTAATAGTGACGTATCGACAATTTATATGCTTGAAAAAGCCTCCCCTGCCGAAAAAAAATCGAAACCAATCAGATGGCTTTTAATATTAGTTGTTGCTATGATTAGCCTATTCCTAACCTCTACTGTTGCTGTTATTATTGAAGGTTATAAAAAAAATAATGTTCGCTTACTTAAGCAAAAAATTGAATAGGAACACAGCGATTCAAACCTTAAATACCAAATTATCAGAATGCAGATTCTGCAATCTCATATATTGTTCAATATCTACACAGGCTTTTAAAGATCCTTCCCAATTAATGTTATAAGCAGTATAATTTAATTTTTTTAGCAACATGCAAGCGATCGAATGAGGAGAGTTTATAGATCCCGCTAAATATTCTATAATAACGATGGGCTTATTTTGAATTAAAATTTGCTGAGCTCCTTCTATAACCTTGTGTTCCTCGCCTTCTACATCAACCTTTATAACTTGGGGAATAAGATTAGTTTCGCTCGAAAATTGATCAAGTGACTTACCTTCCACTTTAATGTTTGTGGGTATATTATTTTCATACCATTCTTCCTGTTCGAATTGACTTATGTTTTTAGTATTATTCTCCGAATACTTAATAGGAAATTCGTAAAAGTCTATATTATCATTTACGTTAGTAATAGCAATTTTATATACCTCAACATTATGTCGACCAAGCATATTGTCGTGCAATAAAGAAAATACGTAGGAAGGCTCGAAAGAAATTACCCTGCCGTTTTTATTTAATAATTCCGATGCAAGCAAAGTATAATATCCAAAATGTGCCCCAATATCAAAAAAAACATCATCCGGATTTAAATTATTAATAAGGAACCGTGCTAATCTTAGCTCAGAATCATGTGTTTTTCCACCTGTCAGATAAATGTCCATACCAGCGGGCAAAATAACTTTGAAAGGAACTCCGAAAAAGGTAGTGACCTGAATAATGCGGCCTTTTCCTGACTTTGCAGAGAATATTTTATTTATTCCCGGACCTGAAAGATACTTTATGGGGTTAGAGAAGAATCGTGTAAGCTTTGAAGCCTTTGCAAAGTGTTCAACACTTTCAAGTTTATTCGTCAGTTCAATTTTATAATCCGGGTGAGCCAATGCTTTACTATCTAAGTTTTTCTAATGCAAAGTAATATGCAGAATTATAAATGCATACAATTCTTCTAACCTCGAAAATAATATAATCGAAATGGAATCGCCTATCTTTTTGCTTAATCCACAAAACAGTTTATCCCGATCTTATTCATCTATATCGTCTAAGTCTAACGCTCAGAAAAACTCCAGTTGCTTCGTTAATTGCGGTACTTCAAACAATGAATGATCAAGCACGGGTAGACTTCGTCCTGCCATATACTTTGCTTTCGCAACGGCGAAAAGTTGGTGAATGGCTTCAGCGATCGGACCTTCACCGACCATGCGTTTGCCAAAGCGGCTATCATTAAGCTTTCCATCATGTACCGATTGAATCTGATGTAACACCTTGTCGGCACGATCGGGGAAATTCTTATGTACCCAGTCTGTAAAAATAGCACCTATATCTCCGTTCAGCCTTACAATTGTGAAGTGAACATCACAGGCTCCTGCATCGGCAGCAGCTTTAATTATTGCAGGAACTTCATCACTGTTAATTGAGGGAATGATAGGTGCTACATTAACATTCACAGGTATACCGTTTTCCGTGAGAACACGCACCGTTTCGAGTCGCTTGAAAGACGAAGCTGTCCGCGGCTCCATCACTCTTCGAAGTTCTTCCTTTAACGTCGTGATGGATAAGGTTACTGTAACCAAATTCATCTCCGCCATTGGTTTAAGGATGTCAAGGTCCCGTATAATGAGAGAATTTTTGGTGATGATGCCAACAGGATGCTTGTAGCGTAACAGCACTTCGAGCATCTTCCGGGTGATCTGCATTTTACGTTCCAGTGGCTGGTAACAATCAGTATTACCAGATAGCATGATCGTTTGAGGAACATAATGCCTTTTTCTAAATGCTTCTTCAAGTAATAGTGCTGCATTTGGTTTCATGATAATCTTGCTTTCAAAATCCAATCCTGCACTGAAGCCCCAGTAAGGATGTGTGTTACGAGCGTAGCAATAAATGCAGCCATGCTCACAACCCTGGTAGGGATTCATGGAAAACATAAGACCCAAATCAGGGCTGTCTACTTTATTAATAATTTTCTTAGGATGCTCGATGAATACCTGCGTATTTGGATTGCTAAGCAATGGTTCATCGAGCCCCTCAATATGGTCAGTAACATATGCATTCTGCAGATATTTGTTATGCGGCTTTATTTGAGAGCCGCGTCCTTTAAAATAATTGGTTGCATTGTAGTCAGAGGTCATACTTTTAATTTATATAGTATTATCAGGAAAGACAAATTATTTTAAAAAAGATTTAGGTCACATATCTCTTTATTATCTCAACCAGAGAGCGCGCGCTTTCTTATTTTTGTCATGAAATATGAAACTGCAGGAAGAGATTAATAGAAGAAGAACCTTTGCCATCATCAGTCACCCGGATGCGGGAAAAACGACGCTCACAGAAAAATTTTTGTTATATGGTGGCGCCATCCAGGTAGCCGGTGCTGTGCAGTCGAATAAGATTCGCAAGTCGGCCACCTCTGATTTTATGGAGATAGAGAGGCAGCGGGGCATATCAGTAGCCACATCAGTGATGACATTTGAATACAGCAGTGTGCTTATCAACTTGCTTGATACCCCTGGCCATAAGGATTTTGCGGAGGATACCTATCGCACGCTTACTGCAGTGGACAGCGTGATATTGGTTATTGACTCGGTGAAGGGTGTAGAGACACAAACAAAAAAGCTGATGGAAGTATGCAGAATGCGCAAGACCCCGGTGATTGTTTTTATTAATAAAATGGATCTTGAAGGGCGGGACCCTTTTGATTTGCTGGATGAGCTGGAGAAGATGCTTGACATCAAGGTTCAGCCATTAAGCTGGCCAATTAACAAAGGATCCGAATTCAAAGGGGTCTACAACCTTTTTGATAAAACCCTCCAATTGTTTTCACCTGAAAAGCAGACCATAGAAAAAGACAGAATAGAAATTGATGAATTAAATGATCCACTACTCGATGAAATAATTCTGCGCGATGCAGATCAACTGCGCGAAGACGTATCGTTGCTAAGTGGTGTTTATCCAGGGTTTGATGTGGAGGAGTATCTTGCCGCCACCATTGCACCGGTGTTTTTTGGAAGTGCGCGAAATAATTTCGGAGTGAAGGAATTGCTTGACACTTTCATACGCATTGCACCTCTTCCTGAAAGCAGGGAGACAGACATACGCATAGTGGAACCGGATGAAGAAAATTTTACCGGCTTTGTATTTAAAATTCACGCGAATATTGATCCTAAACACCGAAATCGCATTGCTTTTGTGAGGATAGTCTCTGGTAAATTTGAGCGCAACAAATTCATTCATCATTGCAGGTTAAACAAAGAATTGAAATTCAGCAGCCCAGCCACTTTCATGGCTTCGGCAAGAAATATTATTGACGAAGCTTACCCTGGTGATGTGATCGGGTTGTATGATACGGGCAACTTTAAGATTGGAGATAGCTTATCAGAGGGAGAAAAGTTGCAGTTCAGAGGTATACCAAGCTTCTCACCGGAAATTTTTAAAGAGCTCATCAACAGAGACCCGATGAAAACCAAGCAGCTTGACAAGGGGATTGAACAACTCACAGAAGAGGGAGTGGCTCAGCTATTTTATCAGCAGCATGGCAGCAAGAGAGTTGTTGGTGTGGTAGGTGACCTTCAGTTTGAAGTCATACAATATCGTTTAAAGAATGAGTATAGTGCCTCATGTGAATTTGTACCGAAAGATATTTACAAGGCCTGCTGGATCACCTCGAATGATAAAAAGAAGCTCGATGAATTCATTCGATTTAAATCACAGAATGTCTTTACAGATAAAGATGAACACCTGGTATTTCTCGCTCCTTCCGAGTGGCTGCTAAACGTAACCCGGGAAGCCAATCCGGAGATAACTTTTCATATGACCTCGGAATTTAAGACAGAGAGGGTGGTGGCCTGATGATATACTTCAATCTGCAGGCTTGTGGAGTGCAACACTATTCCAACCCAAAGAAAAGGTTCACTTTAATTTGCCGGTGCCCCTTTTGATACCCATTGCTGCAAGGCATCAGCCAACTGCCGGTCATTGCTGAGACGGGGTATTTTATTTTGTCCGCCAAGCTTGCCAATTGATTTCATGTAATTTCGAAAGCCATCATGCTGAATGAGTGTGATTTTGAGAGGCTGCAATATATTTCCAGATATAAGATCATCGTAATAAATATTTTTCTTTCTAAGATATTGATCTACTCTCTGTCGTATAGAATCGAGTGGAACCGGGGGATTTGTAAACTCCACGAACCATTCGTGATAAGGCAAGCCATGATCTGGTGGATTTACCTGCGGAGCTACGGTGAATTCTATAACTTCTAAACTATCCTCACCGGCAGCCATCATTAAAGCCGATTCAACCTCCTCGCTAATTACATGTTCCCCAAAGGCAGAGATAAAGTGTTTCGTGCGGCCTGTAACTATGATCCTGTAAGGATTTTTTGAAACAAACTTTATTGTATCGCCTATTGAATAGGCCCACAGCCCCGCATTTGAGCTGATGACTATTGCATAATTCCTGCCTGTATCTACTTCTTTCAATTGCATGCGGTCAGGATTTTCAGAGAAGATCTGGTCGGCAGGAACAAACTCAAAAAAAATTCCTGAATCCACGTTTAGAAGTAACCCCTCCTCTTTCTGTGAAGATTGAAATGCAATAAATCCTTCGGAGGCGGGATAGGTTTCAATCGAGTCAATATTTTTACCTATGGATTTAAAAAGCTTTGCCTTATATGGTTCAAAATTCACCCCTCCATAAACAAGCAATGATAAATTAGGAAACATCTCAAGAATCGTCTTTTTACCACTCTTCTCCAGCAGCTTTTCAAAGTACATCTGTATCCAGGGTGGTATTCCGCTTACGAGTGTCATGTCCTGGTTCCATGTTTCTTCCACTATTTTCTCTAGTTTTTCCTCCCAGTCTTCGATACAATTGGTTTGAAATGAGGGCAACTGGCTTCCCCGCAAGTAACGTGGCACATGATGGTTCACAATTCCTGAAAGGCGGCCTGTTAAGATGTCTCCCGTTTTATCTAACTCTGGATTTCCTGATAAGAAAATCATCTTGCCATTTACAAATCGGATGTTGCCTGTTTCGGCAATGTACATCAGCAGTGCGTTGCGGGCAGAATCTATGTGATTTGGAATGGAATCTCGTGTGATCGGAATGTATTTTACTCCGGAAGTAGTGCCGGATGATTTAGCGAAATAAAGTGGCCTCCCTTTCCATAGAATGCTTTCGCCGCCATTTTTGACCTGTTCTATGTAGGGCAGGATGTCCTCATAATCAGATATGGGAACCTGCCGGGTAAAGTCTTCATATGTTATTATACTTTCGAATTTATGTTCTTTACCGAATATAGTTTTCCTTCCATCATGAAGGAGTTTGTGAAAAAGATATTCCTGCATCCTTGTTGTGTCCTTAGCCCACTTCATAATCTGACGCTGCACTACGGCGGCATATGGCCGTGCAAGAATGGATTTAACACTCATTCTATAAAGGTATAAGGTAAAGTGGTAGTGCGTGCGATATTAAGTAGTAAAACAAATGTGAAAAATCTACCCCATGTGGTGCCATAACATCCCAATATCAATCTTCATGTTAGGGTGATACCCCAAATTATAGGTCAAATTTTGCATAAAAAGCAGTTGTATACTATATAATGTTAATAATCTGCAACCACAATATCAACCTGGTGGCATATAACTTGTACATTCGCGCACTTAATCTTTAACATAAAACAACCCATTATGAAAAAATTAAAACTTGTTGCAGGTATGTTAGTCATTGGCACTGCCATGACTGTAAGCTATCCAACTTTAGCACAAACCGACAACACTAACATGGCGACTCAGGCAGATGATATGAATGATCTTGATGATGATGATGGAGCTGACTATGGCTGGATCGGATTAATAGGTCTGGCAGGCTTAGCCGGGTTGCTAAGGAAGAAGGACACGACTACGAATACCGTATTGGATTCGGATAGACGCAATGTCCCAAACCGATAAAAGATTTCTAAAAAATCCCCTCCGATGATATTTGGGGGGGATTTTTTTTGCCCTTACCTCAAGGTAACGATTTATTAATCTGTTATTACCATGTGGGAACTACTGGGTTCGAACCAGTGACCCTCTGCTTGTAAGGCAGATGCTCTGAACCAGCTGAGCTAAGCTCCCTATTTATTTTATACTAAAAGAACATCTATTTATAAACTCCTGACCCCTGAACCAGATGAGCTAAGCTCCCTAACGATGCCAAAAGTAATCTTGATTTTTGATTGTACAAATAAGATGTGGATTAAGTATGTGATGTGAGAGCTAAATTTCCATATCTGTTATAGAAAGTTCTAAGGATATTTCCCACATTATTATTT
>JACCZV010000140.1 GCA_013695775.1 Chitinophagales bacterium
CTATAAAAGCGTTAGGTTAAGGTATAGGTTGGTTGCCGCTGTTGGTCCCCTGACCAACAGCGAAGCGTGATTCTATCTGTTGAATAAAATTAAATGGGGTTTTATTTCACATCTCCAGGAAGCATAACAGCTGGAGCTACGGCTGTTGGTCGGGGGACACAACAGCGGCTTTCGCAATCACGCTATCAAAAGCGTTAGGTTAAGGGGAAGTTTCTGAAGAGATTGCTTCGAAACTGTTGCCCTCATTGACTTCGCTGCTTCTCGTAACGACGTTTAATTGCCGTGATTGCGAACAGAGTGAAGCAATCTCATAACTTGAGCAGACTGCAAAATTAATTAAGATTGCCTCTCTGCCGAAAAGTCTGATCGCAATGACGCTGCTACCGATTATCTTTGTTTGCCAACATACTTTGTTTGAAAATTCTTGCAATAGGAGAAGACCAAAGATTAAAGGAACTGAAACAAAAAATTGGTTCAGAACATGAGGTAACTTACGCGGAAGAAATTACTGAGACCCCAGCGTTATCCTTATTCGACCTCATCATTGATCTGAATTTGGATGACACTGCACATCTGCTTAAGAGTTATTCAGATCTCTCTGGTAAAATGATAATCGTATGCGCGGTGAAAGTGTCACTCGCTGAGTACCATTTTATGATGAATCATAGTGTCAAATGTATCCTTATTGGTATGAATTTACTACCCACATTCATTGGTAGACCTATATCAGAAATATCCTTTTTCAAACCTGCCGATGAAGAATTATTCAGAACATTTATGAAGCCACTTGAATGGAATTATCTGCGAGTTCAGGATCGTGTCGGAATGGTAACTCCGAGAGTAATTTCAATGATAATCAATGAAGCCTGCTTTACCCTACAGGAGGGAACGGCCTCGATACTTGATATTGAAAAAGCAATGCGCCTGGGCACGAATTATTCTTACGGCCCGTTTGAGTGGTGCAACCGCATCGGCATCAGAAATGTGTATGAAACGTTACTTTCTATATATAAAGACACTCACGACCCTCGTTATAAAATTTGTCCGCTGTTGCATGATAAATATCTGCGCAACGAGCTATTTATTACTACTTCCAACTAAAATACGTTCTTGTAAAAGAAGCAAAGCTTATGGTTTACTCCCCATATAGATAAATAGAATCATTCTTTGCATAGACATTTATGCTCCTGATCTTCTCACCCCGTACCAGCAACCGTCTGCAATACATTTTGCAGCTCCTCCTCTGCGATCAGCTTGGAATAAACTATGAACTTACCACCAACTATGAAGAATTCGACTCCTCTTACCAACCTAAATTAAACTACAGCCAGCAGCAGAGAGGAGAGGAGATTTTCATTCATGCTGAAGAGTTGCTCTTTGAGCGACTCATCTCACCTCAACAATTAAATATCCGAATCTGGAACCATCTTACTATAATTTTCGCCAATGATTACCGTTCAGCACTGCCTTTTGACCCATTTGCTGCCTCCTTTTTCCTTGTTTCACGATATGAAGAATATCTCCCATTTAATGAAGATGCGCATGGTCGATTTCCAGCAGAACAGAGCATCCCATATATTCATCATTTTCATGATATCCCACTTGTAGATCACTACGCGATTCTTTTGAAAAAGGTTATCCTATCACGGTACCCCGACTTTTTTTTTCCCGAAAAAAAATACCGCTTTCAACTTACCTATGACATTGATATGGCCTTTGCTTTCCTGGAGAAAGGAATCTTCCGAAATGCTGGCGGCTATTTGAAATCCTTGATGCGCCTTCAACTTAAAGAGATATATTTTCGAACCAAAGTTTTGTTAAGAGTTGCCAGTGATCCGTTTGACACCTTTGAGTATCAAAACTGGCTTAACAACAAATATTCATTACACCCTATTTACTTTTTTTTAGTAGCCAACCACGGCATATATGATAAAAATATTTCATGGCGAAACAGGAATTTCTCAGCAATTGTCCGCATGATTTCTGAATCGAATGGGATTGGCCTTCACGCGAGTTACGATTCCAACCAAAATCATGAAAAAGTAAAAGTTGAGATCAAGCGGTTAGAGGATATGTCGGGCAAAAAAATAATTCGTAACAGGCAGCATTTTCTAAAGTTGCGATTTCCGGAGACTTATCGAAACCTCATTGCCTCCGGTATCACAGAAGATCATACGATGGGTTATTCCTCGCTGGCCGGGTTTCGGGCTGGAACAACCTCCTCATTCAAGTTTTATGACCTTGAAAAGGAACAAGCCACCCCCTTAGTTATTCATCCTTTCGCAGTCATGGACGCAACACTGCATTATCACCTGAAACTTTCGACGGATGCCGCATTGGAAGTTTCTAAAAAAATTATTCTTTCAGTAAAAAAAGTTAATGGCACATTTACTTTTCTCGCTCACAATGATCTCATCAGTGATAAAGGCCCGTGGGCTGGATGGAGAGAGAAATTTGAGCAACTAATTGAGTTTGCAAACAATTGAAATGTAGCTTTAACTAACTTTCGAATTGAACTCAGTAGAATGTCTGTAATCAATTTAGGCCAATCCAATTCTCTGGTAAATCAATATGTGTCTGAGATACGTGATGCTTCATTGCAGAAGGATCGGCTGCGGTTCAGGAAGAATATAGAGCGTTGCGGTCAGATTCTTGCCTATGAGATCAGCAAGACATTAACTTATTCTCATAAAAAGATCACCACACCATTAGGCATTGCATCTGTTCCCGTTTTAAGCGATCAACCGGTTTTGGGTGCTATTCTGCGCGCGGGAATTGTTTTGCACCATGGAATGCTGGAGTTTTTTGACCAGGCCGACAATGCTTTTGTCTCAGCATACCGAAAACATGCAGTCGACGGTTCGTTTGAGATTGCTCTGGAATATCTATCATGTCCTTCTTTGCAAGACCGCATTTTTATTCTCGCTGATCCAATGCTTGCCACCGGCCAGTCAATGGTAAAAACATTGCAGGAGATATTCCTATCGGGAAAACCGTTACATACACATCTGGCATGTGTTATTGCTGCGCAGCCAGGAATTGATAGAATAATGCAGAACATACCGGACGTTACCATATGGACTTGCGCGATAGATAAGGAGTTGGATGCAAACGCATACATTGTTCCTGGTCTGGGTGATGCAGGGGATCTTTCATTTGGTCTTAAAATACAGCATTAACAGGAGAATGATCTGCTGCTTTATTTTAAAAAAGAAATGCTAATTTTAGGATTCTAATTTAACACCTTCCTTTGCAAGCATCTTAAACCTCTGTTAGATGAAAAACATTTTACCTGCAATATTTATTCTCCTCCTTAGCCTGGCGTCCGCCGCCCAGGATATCCATTTTTCGCAATTCTATTATTCACCTTTTACCTTAAATCCCGCATTAACAGGGTCTATGGACGGACAGTATCGCATTGGAGGGATTTATAAAAATCAATGGGGTAGCATAAGTGCACCGTACGTTTACTCTACACCTTCCATATATGGAGATATAAAGCTTTTCAGTGGTGGCTTTACTCACAATTACCTTGGCCTTGGCCTTTTGTTGCTGAATGATAAATCTGGCGATGGAGGGCTTTCAAATCTTACTGCGATGCTTTCTGCATCATATCACCAGGCGCTGGACAAAGAAGGCAACTACCACATCGCCCTCGGCCTGCAGGGGGGCATGGTTCAGAAAAAAATAGATTTTGAGAAGCTTGATTTTTTTGATGAATTTGATGGCCTCGGCTTCAATGGCATCACATCTGAACATTTCGATTTTTACCAGATTGCATACTCCGATGTCTCAGCAGGTCTCTCTTTTGATGCACTGATAAGTAATTCCACCAGGGTTCAGTTGGGGGCCTCAGCTTTTCACCTAACAACACCGAGGGAATCATTTATTTCCGCCAGCAGCGAAAATGTGCTGAATATGCGGTATGTATTTCATGGCAGCGCCACCTTTGGAGTTAAAAATAAATTCTACATCTTTCCTTTTGTGCAGTATCAAATGCAGAACGCAGACAATGAGATTGTGATCGGCTCCAATTTTGGCTATAACCTCAGCCCTAATCCAAGAACTGCACCCACCTTGTTTTATGTAGGAGTATTTTCAAGAGTACAACGAGACATCATTCCAACAATCGGCGTAATGATGAAAGGTATACAAGCAGGCTTAAGCTACGATGTGAACACCTCTAGTGATCTTAACCCCGCAACAAATAGTAAGGGTGGATTTGAGCTGGCCCTGGTGTATACGGGAAATGTGCAGCAACCCAAACATTACAAGAAGATTTACTGCCCGTCGTTCTAACAGGCCACCCTTCTAATCCTGTTAACTTATTTCGGATGCTTCGAAACCCATGGACTCTTTTTAATAAAAAAGCGATATAGCAATAACGCATCCTCCATGGCATAACTCACTCCAACTCTTTTGCTTGAAAGTATCTCAGTTGCTGGAAGTTTCACCCCCCGATCCTCAATCCATATTTTTTTTCCAGTTAATCTGATGCCTGTATCGCGCACATCAATGGCCAATGCTTCAGATACAGCACCCGGTCCGGTTGTGAGAGTGTAATCGAATTTAAGCTTCTTCCTTCTTGCCATCATAGTCCCGATTCCATCCACCGGCTCGATTGCTCTTATCAAAACTGCATGAGGGATATTCCGTCTGTTGGTTACAACATTAAACAAGTGGTGGATGCCATAACAGAGATAGACATAGGCCGTTCCTCCCTTTGAATACATTATCTCAGTGCGTTGCGTTCTTCTTCCATTATATGCATGCGAAGCACGGTCAACGTGGCCTGCATAAGCTTCGGTTTCTGTAATCAGACCACTTGTTATTACTCCATCTATGTTGCTTACTAAAAATTTGCCGAGCAAATCTTTGCTGATTTGCAGCACGTCTTCACGCAGGTAAAAGTGTTGTGGAAGCTTCAATTTTAACCAGTTTGTAAATCTTGTTGAAAGCAATTGCTATTTTAACAAATAATTCATTCTTCAACCAAAAGAGATTGACAGAAAAACTTGGAGGAAAAATATTACTTATTCCCTCAGCATTAGGAGTGGAAGGCATCAGCGCTATTCCCGAAGAATCGAAACAGATGCTGATGACTGTTGAGTATTTTATTGTGGAAAATGAACGGACTGCACGTAGGTTTTTGCGAAGTGTCGGTTATTCAAAAAATTTTGCAGAGGTCGGCTTTCAGAAATTGGAGAGGGATGAAGACTTTGAGGAAAGGACAGAGCTGATTGATTATTTGACATCAGGTAAAATCGCAGCTGTGATGTCAGAAGCAGGCTGCCCCGGCATTGCTGATCCGGGTGCAGCAGTGGCGCGTTGGGCGCATCAGTCGGGAATTGCTGTTGTTCCTGTTGTTGGACCCTCATCTATTTTTCTTGCCTTAATGGCAAGTGGATTGAATGGCCAGCAATTCGCCTTTCATGGATATCTGCCTATTGAATCAGCCACTCGAAAAATAAAAATCAGGCAATTAGAGGAAGATTCATTGCTCAAAAATCAAACACAGATATTTATTGAAACGCCCTACCGCAATGATGGATTGGTAAAGGATATGCTGTCGGTTTGCAGATCTCCTACTGAATTATGCATTGCTTCCGACATCACTCTTCCCTCAGAAAATATCCGGTTGCAAACGATAGCAGAATGGAAGAAGAATGGTCCTAATCTTAAAAAGAAGCCAACAATCTTTCTATTGTTATCACGAAAAAAAGTCTAGAGCTGAGTTTAATGCCCGGTTAAAAAAAGGGTAACCCGAGACTTCAATACATTCCACGATTCACTTTGAATGCTGAGAAATTTTTGATTTCTCCCTCTGTTATTTTCACATTTATAACTTTTGCTCCCTCAGGGCCCTTGCGACACCAGTCTACAAAATGTTTTAGATTTTCTTCCATGCCTTCTGCTTCTATATGCACGCTTCCATCGTCTTCGTTTTGTGCAAAGCCTGAGATGCCGAGCATCTCCGCATGACGGCGGGCGCTGGCGCGGAAAAAAACACCCTGTACCTTTCCATACACCCGAATATTGTAGTGCTTCAT
>JACCZV010000170.1 GCA_013695775.1 Chitinophagales bacterium
GAATTGCGTGTAAACAAGCTACGCACCGTTCTAACATTGCTTGGTATTTCGATTGGAATCTTTTGCGTCATTTCAATTTTTGCATCCGTTGATTCCTTAGAAAAAAATCTTCGCACAAGCATTAATAAGTTTGGCAGTAATGTAATATACATAATGAAATTTCCGTGGGGCCTTGAAGAGGGCCAAACTGAATATCCATGGTGGAAATACTGGAACCGCCCCTTTGCCAAATACGATGAGATGCAAATGCTGCAAGAAAATGTGAGCAGTGCCGATGCCGTTGCCGTTTCTATATGGATGAATGGGCCAACGGTGGAGTATGCTGACCGCAACGTAAAAAATGCAACCATTAACGGAGTATCGCAGGATTACAATCAAATTATGGATCTGGATTTATTGTACGGCAGATATTTTACTCCCATGGAATCTAAGGGAGGTGAATCAAAAGTGATTATTGGCTATGATGTATCTAAAGAATTGTTTCCATCTCTAATTGATCCTGTAGGTAAGCAGATAGAGGTGTTCGGCGAGAGATTGACAGTTATCGGCGTGTTTGCAAAAGAAGGAAAAACTCTTGTACAAAATACAAATGATGATCTGATCATGATGCCTTATCAATTCCTTATTTCGAAAGTAAAGGTGGATGGCTTTCAGATAGAGCCTGCAATATTGGTGGAGGCGCAGGATGGCGTTACCATGGATGAGCTGAAAGACGAAATAAGAGGCGCCATGAGGGCCGAACGCCGCCTGAGACCCAATCAAGAAGACAACTTCGCCCTTAATCAGATGAGCATTATATCAGGTCAGATAACCGAACTTTTTGGAGTACTTGATTTTGTCGCAATCATTATAGGAGGCTTTGCCATTCTTGTAGGCGGATTTGGTATTGCAAATATTATGTTTGTTTCTGTACGTGAGCGAACAAATTTAATTGGCATAAAGAAAGCACTCGGCGCAAAAAATTATTTTATACTTCTGGAATTTTTGATCGAAGCAATTATATTATCTATCATCGGTGGTATCATCGGTCTTATAATGGTCTTCATTGTTGTTCAAATATTATCTGCCGCGGTTCATTTTAATTTGATGCTTGACGTCCGTAATATCATGAGAGGCATCATCATCTCTGCAATCATAGGATTGATCGCAGGATTATGGCCGGCAATCACTGCAGCAAGGCTTAATCCTGTAGATGCTATCAGATTTAAATAGGATATATACTTATATATGAGTGGGAAAATTAGTTATTGCAGAATAACTGATTAATTAATTAAACTCATATTAACGAAACAAGTCATTATAATATTCCATTATCCACAGTGTACAAACATCCCCCTGTGTACAACTTTAAATCTTCGTTTTGTCTTTTCCCATCTTCTAATTAATTTTCTTTGTCTCCCTTTTTTCCCAAACACACATGTCAGAGTCTCTTGAAAATATTAATAGCTTAGTATCCAAGGCCCGTACCTTAAGACGTAAGCCAGGCGCCGATCTCAGCAATTTTCTTTTTGGTAAAATTCCTCCTCAGGCCCGCGATCTGGAAGAGGCGGTGCTGGGGGCTCTTATGCTGGAGAAAGATGCATTGAGCCTTATCATTGACGTATTGAAACCTGAGGCGTTCTATGTAGAAGCTCACAATAAGATTTTCGGTGCCATACAGCGGCTGTTCCTTCGTTCGCAGCCAGTAGACATTCTAACAGTAACCGATGAACTTAGAAAAAGCGGAGAGCTTGAAGAAGTTGGCGGCGCCTATTTTGTAACTGAGTTAACAAACCGGGTAGCATCAGCTGCGAATGTTGAGTACCACGCGCGCATAATAAGTCAAAAATTCATTCAGCGGGAGCTGATCCGCATATCATCCGAGATTGTCAGGGATGCCTTTGAAGATACAACCGATGTTTTTGAATTGCTTGATTTTGCAGAGAAGGGCATCTATGAAATCACCGATCAAAATCTTAGACGAAATTATAGTCCCATCAGCTCTTTGGTTACTAAGGCCTTGAACCAGCTTCAGGCAATCAAGGATCATAAAGATACGGTTACTGGGGTGCCATCAGGCTTTGTTCAGCTCGACCGAATTACCAGCGGATGGCAGCGATCAGATTTGGTTGTGATAGCAGCCCGGCCTGGTATGGGCAAGACAGCTTTTGTGCTTTCCCTGGCACGAAATGCAGCAGTGGAATTTAAGAAACCCGTCGCATTTTTTTCCCTGGAGATGTCTTCAATACAATTGACCAACCGTTTGATCTCCGCCGAGACAGAAATTCCTGCGGAAAAAATTCGCCGGGCAAATCTTGAGAGTTATGAATGGGAACAGCTCGTACGCAAGGTGGATACCCTCTCTGAAGCCCCTTTATTTATTGACGACACTCCCGCAATAAACATTTTTGAATTGCGTGCAAAGGCACGGCGGCTGAAAATGCAGCACGATATTCAAATGATTGTGATTGACTATCTGCAACTGATGAGTGGAACAATAGATTCTAAACAGGGTAATCGTGAACAGGAGATAAGTAATATTTCGCGTGCGTTAAAGAGTATTGCAAAAGAGCTCGACATACCCGTTATAGCCCTCTCGCAGTTAAACCGTTCTGTTGAAACGCGCGGCGGTGACAAGAGGCCACAGCTCTCCGACCTCCGTGAATCAGGTGCCATTGAGCAGGATGCTGACATGGTAATTTTTATCTACAGGCCCGAATATTATAAGATTACACAGGATGCAGAAGGTAATTCTACAATAGGCAGTGCAGAAATTATGATTGCAAAGCACCGAAACGGCGCATTGTCAAACATACCCGTGAAGTTTATTGACCGCTTTGCGAAGTTTGCTGAAATGGATTCATTTCCCTCAACCAACGAAGGCCAGATACGTATCATGAAATCGAGGATGGATGACATGTCGGATGAAGATGAAATAAAATCGAATGATGAACCATTGCCCTGGTAACAGTCTACCTTAATATTTACTTTGGCGCACGGGCGTATAAGAAGACGGCAAGTATCCCAAAAATTATATTAGGTATCCACACCCCAATGATGGCGGGGAGATCTCCATTGGTTGAAAAGGTTTGGGAAAATTGAAGAAAAAGAATGTAGGCAAAGCTGATTCCAATGCCAATGCCCAGATGAAATCCAATACCGCCGCGTGCTTTTCGCGACGCCAGAGAGACAGCGATGAGTGTGAGTATAAGGATGGCAAATGGAAATGCCGTTCTTGTATATTTTTCCACCTCATAAAAAGCTATATTGTCTGCTCCCCGTGCTTTTAGCTCTAAAATTACCTCATTGAGTTCCCTGGAATTTAGAGTTTTAATTTCGTGGAGCTTTTGAACAAAATCTTCGGGAAGAAAATCATACGTGATTATTGTGTCTTTCCCAAATTTCAGTGTTTCAATCATGTCACTGTTGGTACGTACTACATAATTCTTGAGAGCCCATGTATTATTTTTGTTTTCCCATCTTATTTTATCGGCACGAATCTTATAAAACAGATCTCCATTGTTGAATTTTTCATAGGAAAACTTATATCCCGTGCTATCTTCAAAATTAAAATTCTCAACATAGATGAATTCATCTTTGGCCATTTGCATATGAATATTGTGTCCGCTTTTATTTGGCCTATACCCTATGTATGCATCTTCAAAGGCTATCCTCGTTTTGTTTGCATTAGGTATCAACCAGTGGTTAGCATAGATATTTAACCCTGTTATGAATGCTGCTGAAAGAAAGTACGGAACGAGCAATCTTCTAAAGGTGATTCCGGAATTTAGGATAGCAACAATCTCTGAGCGATTGGCCATACGGGAAGTAAAAAATATAACCGCTACAAAGAGAAATAACGGTGTAAAAAGCACCGCGAAATAGGGGATAAAATTCAGGTAATAGTCGAAGATGATCTCGGAGATAGGTATGCTCTCATCCAGAAAATCTTCCAGTTTCTCCGTAACATCAAAAACAATTGCGATGATTATAAAAAGGGCCAGCGTTAGAAAGAAGGTGCCCAGGAATTTCTTTATGATATAAAGGTCTAATATCTTCAAATGGCGTATGCGTTTTTCAGATGCTTTGTTAAACTAAGTCACTTATCCGCTTTCTTCTATTAGAGCCGGGTCATAATTTTTTTCACGATCTGTTGCTTCCATACCGAAAAATTTCCTTCCATAATTCTTTTTCTTGATTCGGTTACCAGCCATAGATAGAAGCAAAGATTATGAACACTTGCTATCTGGCAGCCAAGAATTTCATTCTGTAATAACATATGTCGAAGAAAGGCCTTTGAGT
>JACCZV010000171.1 GCA_013695775.1 Chitinophagales bacterium
TAGATTCAAAAAGCTTCAGCTCTTCAGGATCTTTGTTGGTAAAAAATCTTCCAATCATCAAAATGCCATTTTTTAACGATTCATCGGAAAGCCTTTTATAAAAAGGAAACCATTTAGCAAGATTAAAAAAAAAGGGCTTCTCATATAAAGAGGAGATACTTGAAATTATGATTGTCTTTTTTGCAGGAATGCTCTTAGAAAGTTCCTGTGCTAAGATACCTCCTAAAGAAACGCCAACATAAATAAGAGGGGTAGTGGAAACAAGGTTAGACTGCAATCTTTTAACATAAGCCTCAAGCGATTCTGTTTCACCCGGAATAGGATAATTAATAATCTGTCTCGGCAATGGGTGTATGTCAATCTTTGAAAAAAGATCATCATTTGTCGCTAATCCAGGAAAAAAGATGATTGTTTGCATGTATGTAATAAACCAATGGTAATGCAATAATGGGTAAGAATAACTAAATCCGCATCCAGTCGGTTGTTGAAAAACTTGCACATTTTATGCTGAAAACTTTACACAATCCGATAAATCAGTACAATTTTTTTAGCCACGCCTGTTCACACTTTATCGTTAAAAAGAAGGTATGATTTCCCGCTCATGACTTAGAGTCTCTAACTCGGCTTACACAGATAACCTTGGCGTATTATAGATATCTGGCAATTTTAAATAACTTTCTGATTTACTTTGATCTAAACATTAACACTAATACGTTAAAGTTGTTAATCTTATCAAAATTAGCATTGTTATTGTCCCAAAAGGAAGTACCTTTTATTGTTATTCATTAAAGAGGTATCTCTTTTTTGTTCAAGTTTAAAATGGTTGATACCAATAAAGTTACCCTCTATGAAACGTGCTGAAAAAAGAACGCAATTGGAACTTATTGGGCTTTATAAAAGCTATCCTCAAAAAGAAAGTTGTGCCATAATTCTGAAAGAGATTGGAGGAGAGCGTAAGCTCATTTTGAATGTAAGTCTCTATGAAGCTGAATCTATTTTAGTTATTATGGAAGACATACGTCTCGAAAGACCTTTAATGCATGATCTTTTTGTAGATCTCCTCAATTTATTGAGGTCCAGAGTAGAGGAAGTTACTCTTGATGATTTCAATCGTGGTATTTTTCACTCTTCTCTTGTAGTGCGTGCACAAGAAGAAGAATTTCGTTTAACTGCCCGCAGTTGTGATGCTGTTGCGTTGGCAATCAGATTCAGTAGCCCTATATATGCTTATGAATCAGTGTTGGAAAAGGCTTCAATATTAGAAAAACGTGACCCTGATGATTTGCCAAGCCAAGACATTAGTTCAAGCACAGGGGAAAAAGAGTTAAGTCATCTTAGAGATGAGGAGCTCAAAGCGATGCTTAGAATCGCCGTTGATGAGGAGGCATATGAGTTAGCGAGCCGAATCCGCAATGAATTATTAGTTAGATTGAAACCCGAAAAAACGTAGTAGCTGATAAATATGTAGCAATTTATTCGCGCAGGAACTATCAGGAATACAGAATATCATCATTTAACTAAATGTCATATGAAACAAAATGATAAAAAGCAATACGCAGGCGTATGGCTCGATAATCACAAGGCAATAATCATCTCCTCTTCATCAACGGAAAATGGTGATTACAAAATACTTGACAAAGTAAAAGCAAATGAAGGTCACAGTGGTGGAAGCGAACATTCCATAAACAATGCTAAGCAATCAGATTTGCTTAAGTATTTTAAATCCATTTCAAGCAGATTAATAAATTATGATGAGATATTGATTTTCGGCCCGGGTAAGTCACAGGAGCAATTTCAAAATCATCTGCTCGAAGACGCACAATTCAAAAGCAAGCAAATTTCAATAGATAGTGCGGAGCAACTTACCGACCCCCAAATCATAGCAAAGGTTCGGGCTTTCTTCAAATCACGGCAGTCTTAAGATTCAAATATAAAGGTACCTGTTCTCTATAAAACAAATTCTGGAATATTAATTTATTTAATAATTCGGTTCCTAACAACATTTATTATAAACCTTCCTTGTGAATTTTTCGTTTGAAAAACAGTAATTATTTTGGCTGAAATAAAATAGGTCGTAATGCTTCTTAGTAAGATATATAACCTTTGTAAATCAAATAAATCAAATCAAAAAAAACGATGGGCAAATCAAGAGATGGCAAGTTTATTCCACCAAAAGGAAAACCCTCAGGTGCGGGAAACGAAGAAGGGTTGGGAATGAGAAAGGCGATGGATGGAGAAGATATCTCAAAGCAGCTTGAACGTGATGAGGAGATTACCGAAAAATATACATCAGGTGATGATGAATTAGCGCCTAATATACACCTGAGACATCCGAACCGCAATACGGAAAAAGGTCACGACTATCGTCGGGAAAATAAAAATGACGGAAACAACAAAAACAACAATGAGACAATAAGTCCACAATCTTCACCTACATCGGTGGAAGAGCTTCCAGGAGTTCTTTCCAAAACAATACTTTCAGAATTGGCAGTTTACGAATCAGATATCTGCCTTTCATTATACATACCTACCCATAAGTCGGGTGAGGAGGTAAATGAACATGCAGATTCCATACTTTTTAAAAATCAGATACAGCAGGCCAGGCAACTTCTTGGGGAAAGAAATACGGATGAATTAAAGATACAGCGTATCCTGAAGCCTGCGTTAGACCTATTGAAGGATGATTCTTTTTGGACTGAACAGCAGAAAGGCCTTGCCCTTTTTATGGCTGATAACTTTTTTAAATACGTAAAGCTTCCTATTGCCTTCAGTGAAAAGTTATATGCTAATCATTGTTTTTATTTAACTCCGCTCATTCCTGCAATGTCGAATGACGAGAAGTTTTACCTGCTTGTTATCAGTAAAAAGCATGCGAAATTTTACAAGGCAGATGCATTCGGTATGGAAGAAATTAAAATACCGGAGCTGCCCTACGGCATGAGCGATGTAGTACATTTCGAGGAAAAAGAGGGACAGAATTTATTTCGAACCGGTGGTCGTGGAGGAACGGGAGGAGCAAGTTTTCATGGCACCGGAAGTGGCGAGCCTGATGAAAAAACACACATCGCTATGTATTTTGATGAAGTTGACGAGGTGCTTATGAAAGCGGTCTTAGCTACAGAAAAAGCTCCCTTGATGCTGGCAGCTGTTGACTACCTGGTGCCAATTTATAAATCCGTGGCAAAATATAAACACATTGCAGATGATGCGATTACAGGCAACCACGATCATGATGATGTAAACGCCCTATATCGAACGGCACGCGAAAGGATGGCGAGGTATTTTCATGATGGGAGAAAAAAGGCGCTGGAACAGTTCTACAACAACTCTGCAACTGAACTCACCTCCACCATTCCCGAAGATGTTATTCCGGCAGCTTATTATTCCAGGATTTCACGCCTGTTTGTACAGAAAGATGAGCACATCTGGGGAAAGTTCGATGAGGCTGAAAATAAGCTGGAGCTGCATGCAACAAAATTCGAAGGCGACGATTGTCTGCTCGACAAAGCAGTGATTAAAACCATTCTTAATGGGGGCGAAGTTTTCTTGCTGGGTAAAGGTCAAATGCCTGACAATAGTAAAATAGCGGCGCTGATGCGATACTAAGCCTGCTTTACATCAGCTATCTAAAGAATCTATGATTTCGTCAGTTGTATCTTCTTCCAGCTCGGGGAGCTCACCAAGCATGATGATCGCCTGTTCTTTTGGTATTTCCTGAACAGTTCGAAGCCTTCTTTCAATAGCCCGCGATCTTTTACCAGCCTGCTCAATTACATTGCTTGCTTCTGTAAGCTTTTTCTGAGTTCTGTCCAAGATGTTGCCGAAATTCCCAAACTCAGTCTTTACTGCACCGAGCAGATCCCAGACCTCACTCGATCGTTTTTCGATTGCTAACGTGCGGAAGCCCATCTGCAAGCTGCTCAACAAAGCTGAAAGCGTTGCAGGCCCCGTGATGATGATCTTACAATCTTTTTGCAACGACTCAAATAAGCCGGGTGTACGTAACACCTCGGCGTATAAACTTTCAAAGGGCAAAAATAGAATTGCGAAATCTGTAGTATTTGGGGGATCAATATACCTTTCGCAGATTTCGCCTGCGCATTTTTTAATGCCTCTAACAAAATTCCTGCGGTGCTCATCTATCAATTCAGGCACCCCATTGTCATAAGCATTCATTAATAATTCAAAGTCTTCCTTTGGAAATTTAGAATCTACGGGCAGCCATACAGATTTACCCGTATCCTCTCTTCCCGGAAGTTTTATAGCAAATTCCACCAAGGCATTGCTGGCCGATTTTGTTTTAATGTTTTTGCCATATTGGTCATTTGTAAGCAGTTGATCTAATATATTTTCAAGTTGATATTCACCAAGCACGCCTCGCGTCTTCACGTTAGTAAGAACACGTTTCAAATCACCTACACCAACAGCGAGCTGCTTCATGTCACCCAATCCCTGATGAACCGCTTCCAGACGCTCACTCACCAGCTTGAATGATTCACCAAGTCGTTTTTCTAATGTGTCATGCAACTTCTCATCTACGGTTTTTCTCATCTCCTCCAATTTTTTCTCGTTGCCCTCCTGCAATGCTGCGATCTTCTTTTCTACAGTATCACGCATGGCATCGAGCTTAGTGGCAGTAGCTGCAGTCTGAGTGTTCTCTGTTTGAATTAAATTGTTAAAATTCTCGCGTTGCCTCTCGGAAAAATCTTTAAGAGACATATTTAAATCTGTTTTAAAAGTATCGAGCGCTTCCTTTAGTTCTTTTCGGCTCTCCTTTGAATTGATGACAATGGTTTCCTGAAAAGCCTGAAGCTTGCCTTCGAAAGTTTTAGTGAGTGCAGCAAGATGCGATGAAAAAGTTTCAAGCTGTGTTTTCTGCAGATCCGTTGTTGCTTTGATTGAATTAGATATCAGATCGCCAAATGTTTTCAGTGAAGAAGAAAGCTCATCGCGGGTACCTTTTTCTGATTTCGTTAATTCGGTTCTATTAGTGCTTATTTCTTCCTTTACAGAGGCCTCAATTTTATTGAGATTCATGCCTATATTATCAAGCTGAAATTTTACTCCTACAAGTGCTTCATCATTTTTCGGCGTTGAAGCCCTATAAGCGAATACTATTGTAATAACAAGCAGGAGGATGATTGCGGATAGCAGGATATAGATTATGGCCATTTAAATTGCTTATATTATAGACTTAGCAGGAATGCTCTAAAGTAGTCTATACATTTATTTAGTGTGCTTAACCGGAGTTAAACTTTTAAACAATTCTTTAGATATTATATAGAATAATAGCCGGCTCTTTCACCTCGAATAATTGGGTGCCTCTTTAGTAATAACCACATCATGCACATGGCTTTCGCGCATACCTGCAGCTGTGATCCGGACGAAGCGGGCTCTCTGAAGGGTTCTTATATCCGGTGAGCCTGTATATCCCATGCCTGCTCTTAAACCACCTACACACTGAACCATCACTTCCGCCAGAGTTCCCTTAAAGGGTACACGACCTACGATGCCTTCAGGCACCAATTTTCTTATGTCATCTTCAGCGTCTTGAAAATAGCGATCTCTCGAACCCTCACTCATAGCCTCAAGAGAGCCCATGCCACGGTACGATTTAAATTTGCGTCCCTCAAAAATGATCGTTTCACCTGGAGATTCCTCGACTCCGGCAAACATCGAACCGGCCATCACTGTATCAGCACCAGCCGCCAGAGCTTTCACTATGTCTCCCGTATAACGTATGCCGCCATCGGCAATCAGCGGCACTTTATATGGCTTCAGGCCACGTGCTGCTTCTATGATAGCTGTAAGCTGTGGCACACCTGCGCCGGTGACAATGCGGGTAGTGCAAATGGAGCCAGGGCCGACTCCAACCTTCACGCCATCGGCACCGGCTTCAGCAAGGGCAGCGGCTCCCTCCTTCGTTGCCACATTTCCGGCAACGACCTGAAGGTTCTTAAAATTCTTCTTCACTTTTTTTACTGAGTCGATAACTCCCTGCGAATGGCCATGTGCCGTATCAATGCAAACTAAATCAACACCATTGTGGATGAGGGCTGCAATGCGGTCGGACATGTCGCTGGTTACACCGATGGCGGCGCCAACCATCAAGCGGCCATACTCATCTTTACATGCATTCGGATGGCTTTTTACTTTGAGAATGTCACGATATGTAATGAGACCTTTTAATATTCCTTTTTTATCCACTACGGGCAGCTTCTCTACCTTATATTCCTGGAGGATAGCTTCAGCCTTGGTAAGGTCCATCCCCTCCGGCGCGGTTATAAGCCGGTCTTTGGTCATCACTTCGGCTATCTTCCTGCTGGGATTTTTTTCGAAGCGCAAATCGCGGTTTGTAAGTATGCCGACAAGAAGTCTCTTTTTATCAATGATCGGTATGCCACCGATCCTAAGTTCTTTCATGAGCTGCAGCGCATCACCAATTGTCTGATCAGCTTCAAGGGTAATCGGATCGATGATCAGGCCGCTTTCGCTGCGCTTCACCTTTCTCACTGCCTCCGCCTGCCGTTCGATAGACATGTTTTTGTGCAGGATTCCAATGCCCCCCTGGCTCGACATTGCTATTGCCATCTCCCAATCCGTAACAGTATCCATCGCTGCGGAAATGATAGGTACCCCAAGGCGGATTTTTCTAGTAAGTTGTGTAGTCGTGCTTACATCCCTTGGTAGCACCTGTGAATATGCGGGCAGCAACAACACGTCATCATACGTCAATCCATCAGGTAATATTTTAAGGGGGGTGGCGGGCATATAATATACTAAAAAATGTGCACAAAGATAAAGGGAAAAGTGAGACAGCATTCAGAACTATAATGGAATTAAGTTATATCATTCCACTTAAGTTTATGGATCGTTGTGATAGCAGGGTGCAGATAGCTTATAGTGGGAAAAACCTAAAAACTGAGGTGCACATTTCATTAAACAATAAAGATATTTGCGCTGCAATTGTGACGCAGGCAACATCCTTAATTTATATACATCATCGATCATTAAATATATTTATTCATGAAATCATTTATCTCATTATTGTTCTTCTCTCTTACTTTGCAATTATCAGCAGCACAACAACTCGAATCATTTGAAGAGAATGGAAAATATGGGATAAAGGAAAGCGGCAGCGGCAAAGTGCTGGCAGAGGCAATATATGATGAGATACATTCCTTTACAGAAGGGCTGGCGGTAGTTACTATGAATGGGAAATACGGATTCATAGATAAAGCAGGAAAAAATGTGGTAACAACTGAATATCTGGAGGCAAATGATTTTTCAGAGGGATTAGCTGCTGTGTTCACAGGTGAAAAATGGGGATTTATTAATAAGGCAGGGGCTATAGTGATTCCTTTTGAATATGATGAATGTGGCAGCTTCAGTGAAGGTCTGGCACTCGTAATGAAAAACGCCTATGCAGGGTTTATTGATAAGTCCGGTAAGGTGGTTATTCCTCTGATATATGATTATGCCATGCCTTTTTCACAAGGCCTCGCTGTTGTTGAAAAGGAGGGTTTTTCAGGGCTTATTGACCTGAAAGGAGAAGTAGTGGTGCCTCTTAAATATTTAGAAATTACTGATTTTTCGCAGGGCTTTGCCGCAGTTAATAAAGATAATAAATGGGGTTACATAAACAGACAAGGGACAGAGGTGATTAAGCCTGAATATGATTATGCCTTTCCTTTTTCAGAAGGCTTTGGAGGTGTTATGATTGCGAACAAAGGTGGTTATATTGATATGCAAAACAACATACAGATTCCTCTCGTTTTTGATGCTCTCGGAAGTTTTGTTAATGGTGCTTCGCTGGTGGAACAAAATGGTGTGCAGTTTTATATTGATAAAAAAGGCAACTGTGTATTGAAAGAAGGGCTGGCATGTCCGAAATAGCTGTTTGATTGACATCAAATTCATCTCTCTCTACAGTGCAAGAGGCTCTATTCATAACTTCATGTGAGAGGAAGACACATTGGCTTTGTGATTCACCCTTCAGCTATTGATATTATCTCTAATTATAATTAAGTTAATATGCCATCAAAGTTTCCAATTGCTGCCGGAAACGGTTTTTTGGAAGAAAATTTTTTTCCAATGGAAGGGCAAAGGGAACAGGTGTATCCAGCGAGGCGCACCGGATCACGGGTGCATCGAGATGGCTGAAAAAATTTTCTGAGATGAATGCCGCAATTTCGCCACCTATGCCACCTGTTAAACAATCTTCATGGAGGATAATCACTTTTCCCGTTTTTTTCACGGTAGCTTCAATACCATCTTTGTCGAAGGGAAGGAGCGTTCTTAAATCGAGAAGATCAGCCGCTATAGATTTCTGCTCATCCAGGAGTTCCAACGCCCAGTGGACTCCTGCTCCGTAAGTGATGATGGATACTTCTTCACCTTGTCGAATCAGGTTTGCCTTACCAATTTCAATGGTATAATAATCATCAGGAACCAAACCTGTTACCCCACGATATAGTGCCTTATGCTCGAAAAACATTACAGGATTAGGGTCTTCAAATGCCGCAAGCAACAGACCTTTTGCATCATATGGAGTCGCAGGATAAACAACTTTTAAGCCCGGAGTATGAAAAAACCATGCTTCATTGCTTTGTGAATGGAAGGGCCCTGCACCCACCCCAGCTCCGGTAGGCATACGAACCACTACATCAGCATTCTGTCCCCAGCGGTAATATATTTTCGCCAGGTTGTTTATGATCTGATTGAAGCCACACGTTACAAAATCCGCGAACTGCATTTCAACCATCGATTTAAATCCTTTCACTGACAGGCCGAGTGCCACCCCAAGAATAGCAGACTCACACAAGGGTGTATTACGGACGCGGTCCTTGCCGAACTTCTCTACAAGTCCCTCGGTAATCTTAAACACGCCGCCATATTCCGCAATATCCTGACCCATCAGGATGAGATTGGAATGCTTCTCCATCGCTTGCTTCATGCCATCGGCAATTGCATCTACAAGTCGCTTTTCTAATTTTTGGTCGGAGGAATGGATGACTGGTACTATGTAGGGGAC
>JACCZV010000199.1 GCA_013695775.1 Chitinophagales bacterium
GATGCTGAATGTCCTTTGGCGAATGCATAGCCGCCAAAAGTTTCCATCTGGAACCACACCTCGTGAATGAGCTTTTCATCATAGCTTTCAGCACGACAGTTAGAAAAGAATTTCTCTTTCACCTCTAAAAACTCCTGCCGCCCTTTATACTTACCTCCCATCCCTCTTCGTAATTTATCTGCTTCAGCAAGTGAAAGTTTTCCAAAGTGGTGCGCTACTTTTATCACGTCTTCCTGGTACACCATGATGCCAAAGGTCTCTTCCATCAATTTTTTCATAATAGGATGAGCATATTCACGTCTTGATGGATCATGAAAACGCTTAATATATTCCTGCATCATTCCACTCTGCGCAACACCCGGACGAATGATGGAACTGGCAGCCACTAAATCAAGATATGTGGATGCTTTAAGCTTAGTAAGTAACATGCGCATGGCAGGTGACTCCACATAAAAACATCCCATGAGCTTTGCCTGCTGTAAATGTTCTCTCGCCTTTTCATCTTCTTTAAATCTCTTCACATCATGAATGTCAATATCTTGATTTGTGTTTTGCTTGATGATCACCACAGCGTCCTTGATTTTCCCCAATCCGCGCTGACTAAGAATATCATATTTAGCAAAGCCCACGTCTTCTGCTTCCTGCATGCTGAATTGTGTAAGCGGAAATCCCTTAGGCGGATTACTCAAAGCCGTATAGTAGGTGATTGGCTTTTCAGAGATTAGAATTCCTCCTGCATGAATGCCACGGTGACTCGGAAATGAATAGAGAAGCTTCCCATACTGAATGATCAGACTGATAATGTGATCAGCAGAACCTGAATGAATTATATTATCAGACAATGAATCAATTTCTGCTTTGGGCAATCCGAAAACTTTTCCGAGCTCACGTATTACGGCATTGTCTTTCATCTCGCTGTATGTTGCAAGCAGTGCAATGCAGTCTTTATAGTTTTCTCCGTACGGCGAACGATAGAAAATATAATCAATCACGTCGTCGCGTTCGTTCCATGAGAAGTCAATATCAAAGTCAGGAGGATTTTTTCGGGAGGGATTTATAAAGCGTTCAAAGTAAAGATCCAATTCAATCGGGTCAACATCAGTGATCCGCAGCAGATATGCCACCATCGAGTTTGCGCCGCTGCCTCTTCCTACATAAAAATAATTTTTAGAACGGGCGTATCTGACGATGTCATGATTGATGAGAAAATAAGAGGTAAAATTTTTGTCTGAGATCAGGTCAATCTCCTTTTGAAATCTTTTACAGATTTCTGGATTCGATGTGGGATAACGATAATGCATCCCTTCCTCACATAACTGTAGTAATAACTGCCGATCCTCTTTAATGCTTTCAGTATAGTATTTTTTGTTTTTCGATTGGTCAAATTCGAAATCAATAATCTCGCATGCATCAAGTAACTTTTTTGTGTTCTGAATAATTTGTGGATAGACAGAGAATATGCTTTCCAGTTCTTCTTCAGTGAGCATAATTTCATCAGGTGAAGCCTGTTCAGTCCACGGCAGCTTGCTAAGCAATATGTTATTATCTATTGCGCGCAATAGACGATGTATATTGAAATCAGTTTTTGTTCGGAAGGTGACAGGGGTGAGAATCACTAATTTCTCCGGATGATTTTTCCACGGTGAAAAACGAAGGCGATTGAGATCAGAGGGTTTTATGCCGATAAATTCGTTTTCGTTCAGCTTATCTGCCGTCAATTTAGGAGTAGAAAAGATTTTCTGTTCATCACGCACATTGCCTGATTGCCGCATTCCTCTATGAGAAGGATTTTTGTTTTCAGGGAAAGCTGCTCTTTCTTCTTTAATAAGTGTACTGAAGGGATAAATCACAAATGCATTTTGAAATTCAGGTGCATATGTAGGAACTGCCCTTCTTCCTGTCAACCCGGCTTCACCGTCTTGCAAACACTTAGAAAGAAACTGATTTAATTCATGAAAACCCTCATGGTTCTTTGCAATGCCAATAAATTGTTGCTGTATGCCGTTTCTGAAATCGATGCCAACTACTGGATCTATTTTGTAACGTGGTGATAAGCGTACAAGGTCAAGCACTGCAGAGGTGTTATTGATATCAGTGAGCACAAATTTTCCTACACCTTTAGCACCTGCTTCCTTAAGCAATGCTTCGGGACTCATTGTCCCAAACTTGAAGCTGAAGTAGGTGTGGCAGTTGAGGTGCATGAGGGCGCGGGCTATTGCTTATCTTTGAAGAAAAAAGAATTGCATGTCAGTGCCCCGGAGGGGCGACATTATAGTAGCTCCCGATTCATTCCCTGCTAAGCCCCGGAGGGGCGACATTATGGTAGCCCGTGATTTCATTCCCGCTAAGCCCCGGAGGGGCGATATTATGGTAGCCCGTGATTTCATTCCCGCTAAGCCCCGAAGGGGCGACATTATTCTCGTGTGATCAATCATAAAATTCAAACAGGTATCGCGATTCAAATTCTATCTCTGCCTTCCGTAACATATCAAGGTATTCTTCCCTGAATGTTTTTCTATTGTGATGTTGTTCTTGATTCATAATGTATTTGATTACAGTATCTCTTTGTGATTTCGAATAAGAAAATGCTCCGAAGCCTTCCTGCCATCGAAATTTATCCTTTAGAAATCTTCGCTCGTTGACCCATTTTGATGAATTAGCTTTTATATCACGAACCAGGTCAGATATACTCTCAGAGGGCTCTATTCCAAAAAAAGCATGAACATGATCTTGCCAGCCATTTACAGCCAATGATTTTTGTTTTTTACCCTCGATGATACCGGCAATATATCTATGCAATTC